>CAMLPA010000030.1 GCA_946481605.1 uncultured Flavihumibacter sp.
GTAAGAACGGAAATGAATTGCGCCGAGAATTTCGTGTTCTCAATCAGGACACCCGCGAAAAACCCAAACAGCAACTGGTGCTTAAAAAGGTAGGTCAAAGAGAAGGGCTTTCCGGCAATCACAATGTCTGAAAACATAGTGTACACAGAAAAAAACAGCAATAATTTCAGGTAGAAAGGGATCACGATCATTTTTTCGTGCCGGAGAAAACCTGCGATGAACAAAACCAGGTTAAAAAGAATGAGTGCATTGAAAAAATAAGTACCGCTTTTAATGGAACTGTTGGTCACAATAAAATAACTGATCATCGGCGCGGTGGCCAGGATGAAGATCAGTTTCTTATTGATGCTATTGATGAGTGCCGGGTTCAATGTGCCGTTTTTTCTGTTTGAATGAAACGAACGCTTTCTTTTATCCTATGGGTAAGTTGATGGTAAATGGAAGCCAGGTCGTTGGTAATACTTACAGGATCATGCCTTTCCAGTGCTTTTTTTCTTGCATTCGCGCCCATTTTTTTTGCCTCGCTGAAATTGCAGGATAGTTCCCTGATCGTTCCTGCTAAAGCAAAAGGATCTCCAGACTGCACAAGCAAACCTGTTGTTCCATTTTCCACCAGGGAAGAAGTACCACCTGCATAACTTGCTATAACCGGCATTCCAAGCAACATGGCTTCACAAAGACTATTTGGGCTATTCTCTATATGACTTACCTGGCAATATATATCGGCTGCCTGCAGTTTTTCAACAATAACATGCTCGTTGGCATCTCCCAGAAAAGACAGGTTAACAGCGGAAATATTTTCTTTCAGCCAACGCCGGATCATTTGTACCATACCGTTTTTTTCCTGCAAACCGATAACGGTCCATTCAAAAGGAAATGACGGCTGGTTTTGCAGAATGGATGCTGTTTTAACAATGGTCTCAAATCCTTTGTACAGCCCTTCGCTGGTTATCGTAACAAGCCGGAGTACTGGTTCAAACGATTGCTTGTTCCACTGGTGGGTATAGAATGATTTCCGAAGTATCTCATTGTTGAAATAATAGGTGCTTTCAGGGGCAAGAATTTTTGTAATCCTTCTGTCCCAGTCTGTTCTCCCGATAATGTGTCTGCTTTCAGAAAGGATGATTTGTTCTCTTGCTGCCCTTTGCCTCATATTTTTATACTGACGTGAAGCCGATTTGAAAAGCAGCTTCTCCTTTGTGGGCATATACCTGGATGCAATGCTTGCCGGAACGCCGGAATAATATTTTTCTGCGTATGGCGTAAGCATGCCCTGGATGGATACCACTACAGGAATATTGCAGTGTTGTTGAATGAGGCCAAAATTGTCTTCAGTTCCATGTATATGAATCAGGTCCGGGTTTTCCCGGGAAATCAGGCGCAGGATAGCATCGATTTCCGGCGCATCGTTCGCGAAAGGTCCTTTCCATCGGGATATAAGCCTTGAAAGCTTCGATTTTTTATTTCCCCGGTATAAAGGAATGTACCTTGTTTTACCAATATGAAACGGCTCCATTTCTTCAGGCGCATAAAATGCGATTGAAAGGGATATATCCGGATGGTTTTGGATGATTTTTTCAAGCGATATCAGCCATCCGCCGCGGTTATTTTTTATTCCCATTCTTTCAGCAGCTGAACAGGCCGTATTGGTGAACCAGAGTACTTTCATAGATGGATATTTATTTGTTCCAGATACCTGAAGCGGTATGGTTCAGTATTTTGTTGGTTTGTGTGTATTGCAACAGGAATGAGGCAAACTTTGTAACAATGCCGGCCACCACCACACCATACACGCCCATTGGAGATAAGGATAAAAAATGCGCCAGCAGGATGTAGGCCGTTATCTCAATTCCTGTAAAGTACATGGAAAGCCTGATCTTCCCCGATCCGTTAATAAACATGCTGTATACTGTTGCGAAAACAGTTTGAATAAAATAAAGTGCTAACAGCGCGATGAGTGGCAACTGAACAGCCACACTTTTACCGATCCACAAAGGAATGAGTACCGGGGACAATAAGGTAAGAGCCACCACTCCGCAAGACAACAGCAGCGATATCTTATTTTGTTTCCTGATCGTTTTCCTGATCCAGTCGTGGTCCCCTTCCGCAAGTTTCTTTGTGAACCCCGACCAGAGTGGGGTGGCGATGATGCCGCTTAATACAGTAGATATCTGCAGGTATTTGAACGCGATATTGTAAGAGGTTACATCTTCAGGTCCAAATATTCTGATGATGATAAGGCTGGCACTGGAACTGATTATTACATTGGCTACCTGGATGAAAAAGAAACGGAATCCCAGCCCGGTGATTTTACTGCTCAATGAAAACCGCACATGCCTGAAGGAAGGGCTGATATGCCTCAACTTACCGCTGAACAGAAAAAAAGACCCTACGCTAAAAGTAAGCAGCGGAGCACTGCTGAGAATAATGCCCGCCGTAAGCAGCGGAGACGCGTCCGTACGCATCGCCACCAGTAGAAAAGAAAGACTGACCAGGTTCGATATTGCAGGGAATGCTGCGCTGAAAGCAGCATGTTGCGTGGCGAAAAGAACGGGTTGTATAAGTTGCGTAATGAAAGTAATGGATAAACCGGTGAAAACAATCAGAAACAACGCGCGCAACTCTTCCTGTGAAATACTGTGGATGTTTAGAAACCCTGGCCAGTTGATGCTGTGCGATAGCAGGAAAAACAGGAGGGCCAGTGTGCTGAAAATACATGCGGTAAGCAGGTAAGATGTGCTTACCAGTTCTTTCGCCATCTTGTGGTCGTTTTGAGAAAGAGCCTGCGTAAGGTGATTGCGTAATCCATTCCCAATGCCGATGTCGAAATATTGAAACCAGGAAATGAAGGATGTGATGGCGATCCATATACCGTACCGCTCAGCATTCAGGTAGTTGATCAGCAGTGGAACATAGATGAAATTGATACCGATGCTGATGCCTTTTGCCAGCATTCCTCCTGCAATGTTCCTCCTGATAAGTTGCGAAAACCCATCCTGAGCAGTATTTAGCTGTAACAACTGTTTATATCCTTTCATTTTTCTTTCGGCTTTTTTTTACTTTACCGTCCTCGGCTGCATGATAGGTGCCATATCCATACCCGTAACCATAATACCCGTATCCTGTTTTAAGTTCCACATCGTTCATGAGGATGTTCATTTTAGGAAGTGCTTTTTTTCTGAAGAACTTCTCAATCAGTGCCATCTGTTGCTTTAGCGTGAAGGATTGACGCACTACGTACAACGTAACATTTGCATGGGCCGCCAGTATTTCTGCGTCTGTGACCATTCCAACAGGCGGGCTGTCGATAATGATGTAGTCATATTGCCCGCTGAGTTCTGAAAAAAGGTATTTTACTTTGGGCAGCAGCAGCAGTTCGGATGGATTGGGAGGGATGGGGCCGGACGACATAAAGTGGAAGTTTTCGTTGAGTTGCGTGGGCTGAATCCAGTTCTTCCAATTGCTGTCTTCGTCCAGGATGAAGTTGGTGAAGCCTTTTTTCTCCAATTGCAAACTCTGTGTGATTTTAGGTTTCCGCAGGTCCATCTCCAGGAGCAGTACTTTCTTTCCGGCCAAAGCAAAGCTCATTCCGATGTTGATGCTGAGGAACGATTTCCCTTCCCCACTCATGCTTGAGGTTACCAAAAGGGTTTTCTCGTTGGTATTGGGCAACAGGTATTGAAGGTTGGTACGCAGTGTTCTGAATTGCTCAGAGATCAGTTGGGTTGACGTAAAGGTAACGGCCACTGAAACATTGGTATGGTTATGTCCGATTTCTCCAATTACCGGTGCCGCTGTGAGTGAGGTGATGTCTTCCAGGGTGGAAATTCTGTTGTTCAGAAAGTCCCGCCCGAAACTAACGCCAAAAGGAATGATCAGTCCGGCGATGAATCCAAACATCAGGATCATTTTTCTGGAAGGTTTGAATGGCGAAAAGTCTGCCTTGGCCGCATCAATGATTCTTGCATTTGCAAGCGTGGACGACTTTGAGATAGCCGTTTCTTCTCTTTTTTTCATCAGGAACAGGTATAGCTCCTGCTTCAGATTCTGCTGCCGTTCGAAATCCAGGAATATGCGTTCCTTAGTGGGTACAGCGCTGATCTGCTGTTCAAATCCGTTTGTTTTCTGCTGCATCGCGCCAATGCTCACCATCAATCCTTTTTGGATAGAGTACAAACTGCTGAGCATTTCCGTGCGCATGTTAGACAGTTGCTCGTTAAGGTTGATGATTGCGGGATGACTGGCAGTATGGCTTACCTGCATCCTGTCTCTCTGAAGTTGTATGGTATTGTATTTTTCAGTGAGCGAGAGAAAGTTGGGGTCCTGCATCACGAGTGTAGAAGGTACAATCCTGTTTTTGTTGGCGTTCTCCTTCAGGAATTGTTCCAGCGTATCTATCACAGATTTTTGCACCTCCAATGCGGTAAGTTGCCGGGCATATTCGCTTGTGTTCTCCAATAACAGTTTGGATTGCTCGCCGATATTGGTGAGTTTGTGGGTGGTTTTGAACCCTTCTATTTCTTTTTCAATGGTTGCCAGTTCTTTCGATACAATGTTCAATCTTTTGTCGATGAAGTCCATTGTACTGTCCGCTATCTTGCTTTTGTCATCGTGGTTGGCTTTCAGGTAAACTTTCGTAAGTGTGTTCAGAATGAGTTCACCTTTATCGCGGAGCGATTCCTGCAGCGTGAGGTAGATAACGCTTACCTGTTTGTTGGGGATTTCCACATTCAGTGCCTGCATGTAATGCTGTGCAGTTGCATCAACGTGATTGACTGTGACGATAAGCGGCTGGTTTTCGGGCCAGCTTTCCAGTTTTTGTGTGGGCGTGATAACGAGTGTCTGATCTTCTATTCCTATGGGTATTCCCAGTATACCCTGATAGGTTTTGTCGTTTGATGTAATTTTAAAAGTACGCCTGTTTTTATCAAACATAAGTTCGTATGTAACTGTAGCATTGATATTATCCGGAAAGGGGGGGATGGTTTTCACGGAAACCGGCGCTTCTTTAAATAATTCACTCGTTTTAAGTTTTCCAGGCAGCAGGTAGTGGATGTGGAGGTTAAGTTCTTTTACGACATCTTCCATTAGCGACCTGCTTTTGAATATTTCAGCCTCATTGTCAACACTGCTTTTGCCTGTTAACAGACCGAAGTCCTGCAATAACTGTGATTCTGCCAGGTCTGTTCCCTTTTTATCATCCTGCACGAGGATCGAAGACCTGATTTTATAGGAAGGGTTTGTGGCAGACAGGTAAAGGTAAGCAAGCGCTGAGCAGAGGAGCGCTGATACCAGCAACCAGGGCCAAAGCCTGATTCCTTTTTCTATGATTTTGTACAGGAGTTTATTGGCGGCTTCTTTCTCCGCGTCATCACTTTCCTGTCCTGGAATATAGGATTGTTTAAAATACATGGATCAGAGTCTTGAAAAGATTACTACTAATAAAGTGAGTGCTGATGCCGCGATGGTGATGTTCCGGTTCCTGTTGCCATCTGCAGCCTGGATCTTCGATTTGTTGGGTTCAACATATACCATATCGCCCTGTTTCAGATAGTAATAGGGCGATTGAAGAATACTGGTAGAGTTGAGGTTAAGCCTTACTATGTTTTTCTGTCCTGCTGAATCCCTTGCCAGTATTACATTTTCCCTCTTTCCATAAATGGTCAGATCTCCGGCTATTCCTATAGCTTCCAGGATACTGATCTTTTCATTGGGTATAATGTAAGTGGAAGGACGCGTCACTTCTCCTAACACACTTATACTGAAATTTGCAAGTTTTACAATAACAACAGGTTTCTTGTACAGTACCGCAGATTTTTGCTCAATAATGGCTTTTATTTCAGAAGTGGAATGGCCTGCAACGTGTATTGTGCCGAGAAGAGGTATTTCTATGTTTCCCTTTTCATCAACGGTGAATCCCGTTATTTCTCTCATGGATGCAGCCGTGGCGGCGCTTACTATTGGCGGAGCCTGCGCCCCGGTATGCGCCGCAGATATAATATTGTTTTCTTCCGGGTTCAGTGTAAGTATGGTAATCTGGAGTATGTCTCCCGACTGAATTAAAGGCGCATTGAATTTTGGAAGTTGAAAACTGGCAGGAACCATTCTGGCCGAATCCGGAACATCTTCCAGGTACGCTATCTTCTTTGCGCTCCCGCAGGAGGTGACCAATGCAAATAGCACGGCAGGTATGAATGCTTTCATAAAATGGTTTCCCATATACGTTTGGATATTGAATGTAATTGGTAAAAGCGTGGATATAAGTCGTCCGTGGTTGCTAATATAGCGTGCTATTTTCTATCCTGCAATCGTTCAGCAGAAAAATGAAATCTCAAAAATTTATTTCGGATAGATGGTCAGCAGTTGTGTGGAATGCTTGTGTGGTAAGTGTTTGGTGTGTTTTGTAGCAGAGACTTTTAAAGTCGTTAGGTATATACCCCTAAAGTTGGGGTGAATGCATCGATATGCATATATAATATAGGATACACTAGTAATCTCCCCTTGTTTGACTAAAATATTTTTTTAAAAAATTTTCAACTCAATTCGTTTTTCGTGTGTGCTTGCAAGTGAATTATTAGTTTACTAAGTTTGTTTGTGTCATTCAATCCTTTGAAAGCGCATAACCCCCGAATCTAAAATCCAGTATATGATAACATCCTTACTTACTTCCGGTTCAACGAACCATCTGTCACCTGCATTCAAAAAGTTGTTCTCATAGTTTTTACAAAAGCTTGTTTTCCTGCTTCAACCCGGTTAGTTGTGCTGGCCGGATAAATCTATGCTTATGTACTCTTTTATACTGCTGAAGAAAAGCTTCATGCAACGGCAAACGTCCATGTTCAGGGCTTTTGCGTTGTATTGTTGTTTGCTGCTTTCCGCCAACATGGTACTGGCCGGAAGGCCACCGGGTGTGCCCGATGTAGACCATCCCGATACCAGGTTGGTGGTTGTAGCTAACCTGGCCGTGGCCGATGGTTCTTCCACGAATACCGTGAGGGCGCATATTGTGGATGAGTTCGGTAACCCGGTGGTGAACCAGGAAGTGTCTTTTGAAGTGAACGGCACTTTCTTTACGGCGTTTACCAATGCCAGTGGCGATGCCCTGTTGTCTTTCTCTGTGAATACCGCGGGCAACGTTTCGATAAAGGCGAGGGTAGGAGGGAAACTGTTGAAGTTCTCCAATCCCATTACCGTAACCTTCGTTCCCGGGCCAGTGAGTGTGGTGGTGGAGGATACTTATCTTGAAGTGGTACAGGATGATGCCATTGCCAATGGAACGGCCACCAACAGGGTGAAGGCGCATGTTACGGATGCCAACGGGAACCTCATTATCAACCAACCGGTTACCTTTCAGATACTAAGCGGAACCGGAACACTGATGGGTTCACATACAGTAAACACGGGTCCCAATGGAGAAGCGTATATAGATATTGTGAGTACGGTAGCAGGGCAGGTAAGTATCATCGCCAACCTGGGCGGACTGGCCATCGTGAATGGAAGTCCTGCCATTGTTACGTTTGTAGCCGATGTGCCCGATCTGTCTGCTGGCGGTGGAACCGCGCTGAGTGTAGCAACGAACAATGCCGCGGCGAACGGAACGGCCACCAATAGTGTAAAGGCGACCGTGGTGGATGCCAATGGCAACCCGGTGGCCAATCAATCCGTGGAATTTTTTATTTACAATGGTGTTGGGGTGATCGTAGGTTCCTCCACCGTTGTTACCGGTCCCAATGGGGAAGCGGAAATTCAATTGACCAGCACTGTTGCGGGACAAGTAAGTATTACTGCTGAACTGAATGGGACGCCAATAGTGAATGGAAGTCCCGCTGTTGTGACGTTTGTGGCCGATGTGCCCGATGTTTCGGCAGGCGGCGGAAGTAACCTGAGTGTGGTAACGACCAATGCCGTTGCCAATGGAACAGCGGTGAATAGTGTGAAAGCGACTTTACGAGACGCAAACGGGAACCTCGTAGCCAACCAGTCCGTTGAATTTTTTATCATAGATGGCAATGGAAATATAGTTGGAAGTACTACTGTTACTACCGATGTGAACGGCGAAGCATTGATTACACTTACCAGTACTGTTGCAGGAAATGTAAGTATTGGCGCGAACGTTAACGGCGCGGCCATTGTGAATGGAAGTCCCGCCATTGTTACGTTTGTAGCCGATGTGCCCGATGTTTCTGCAGGTGGCGGCACGCTATTGATAGTAGTAGACAACAACGCTGTGGCGAATGGTACCGCTACCAACAGTGTGAAAGCGATTGTGAAAGATGCTAATGGGAATCCCGTGGCCAACCAGGCGGTGGAGTTTTTTATTATTGATGGGAATGGAAATATTGTGGGAAGCCATACGGTTACCACCGGACCTAATGGTGAAGCACTGATTACCCTTACCAGTACCGTCGCTGGAAATGTTAGCATCGGCGCGAATATAAACGGATCATCGATTGTGAACGGAAGTCCTGCCGTGGTAACGTTTGTGCCCGATGTGCCAGATGTGTCTGCTGGCGGTGGAACTTTATTGGTAGTGGTAGATAACAATGCCGTGGCGAACGGAACGGCCACCAACAGTGTGAAAGCGGTGGTGAAAGATGCGAACGGAAATCCCGTGGCCAACCAGGCGGTGGAGTTCTTTATTATTGATGGGAATGGAAATATTGTGGGAAGCAATACGGTTACCACCGGTCCCAATGGCGAAGCCCTGATCACACTTACCAGCACCGTCGCTGGAAATGTAAGTATCGGTGCGAATATAAACGGATCACCCATTGTGAATGGAAGTCCAGCGGTAGTCACATTTGTGCCCGATGTGCCCGATGTATCCGCGGGTGGCGGAACTGAAATGGTGGTGGTAACGAACAACGCGGCCGCCAATGGAACGGCTACCAATAGTGTGAAAGTGGTGGTGAAAGATGCGAATGGGAATCCCATTCCCAACCAAACGGTGGAGTTTTTTATAACAGATGGAGCCGGCGCTATTGTGGGTTCATCCACTGTTACTACCGATGCGAACGGAGAAGCCACGGTTCAGATTACGAGTACTGTGGTGGGTAACGTGAGTCTCCGCGCCGAAGTGAACGGCACACCTGTCGTGAACGGAAGCCCGGCGGTTGTAACGTTTGTGCCCGATGTGCCGGATGTGTCCGCAGGTGGCGGTACGGTACTGAGTGTTGTTACCACAAACGCGGTCGCTAACGGAACAGCCACAAATAGTGTGAAAGCCGTCGTGAAGGATGCGAATGGCAATCCCGTTCCCAATCAATCAGTAGAATTCTTTATAACGGATGGAACCGGAACCATTGTTGGTTCATCAACTGTAACAACCGATGCCAATGGGGAAGCGGTGATAACGCTCACCAGCACCGTCGCGGGCAATGTGAGCATCCGCGCCGAAGTGAACGGATCACCTATTGCGAATGGAAGTCCCGCGGTGGTAACATTTGTGCCGGATACCCCCGATATGTCTGCCAGTGGAGGAACTGAACTGGTAGTGGTAACAAATAACGCGGCCGCCAATGGAACGGCTACCAATAGCATAAAAGCTGTGGTGAAAGATGCGAAGGGCAACCCCGTTCCCAATCAAACGGTGGAATTCTTCATCACGGATGGAACCGGTACTATTGTTGGCTCCTCCGTTGTAACCACGAATGCAAATGGAGAGGCGCTCATAGAAATTACAAGTGACGTGGCTGGAATTGTTCGACTGAAAGCAAATGTAAACGGCACCGAAATTATAAAAGGAAGTCCTGCGGAAGTGGAATTCATCTGGCAGCCTGATACAGATAATCCCGCTACCGTTTTATTGGTGGTGGACGATAATGCGTTGGCCGATGGCACGGAAAAGAACAGCATCAAGGCGCACGTAGTAGCGCCCGATGGTAACGTATTGCCCAATAAAAGTGTCCGCTTCCGTATTGCCTCGGGGAACGGAGAGATCGTGACACCGCAGCCGGTGATCACGGATGCGAATGGCGACGCCCAGATACATATTATCAGCCAAACGCCTGGGCAGGTGCAGTTCTCTGCGGATGTGGAAGACAAGTCCATTAAAAACGGAAGTCCCGCCACGGTGAAATTTGTGACCCCGGATATCTGGGTGCCCCGTGTGTTCACGCCCAACAACGATGGCAGGAACGATATCATCAAGCCCATCATCACGGCGCCCATCAAATTCGGCTACTTCAGTATTTACAACAGGTGGGGTAACCTGCTTTTCTCCACCGCCGATCCGAACAAGGGATGGGATGGGCGTTTCAAAGGTGTGATTCAACCCAATGAAACCTATATCTGGATCATTACCGGAACCGATTCAAATAACCATGCAGTGAAAAGAAGGGGTATGTTCTCCCTCGTTCGCTGATCCAATACATGTACCGATGAAAAACTTTTCCATCATACGCAAAAGCCTGCCGGTGCTGCTTTGTTTGTCAGGACTGGCTTCCAGGGCCCAGGAGATCAATTTCTCCCGCGCGCAGGATATGACTACCTGGTACAATCCTTCGCTGAAAACGGAGCAGAAAAAAAGCGTGAAACTGAACTACCGCAACATCAATTACGATGGACTGATCGCTTACAACAGCACCAGCGCCATGTTCGATATGGGGATTGGCGGGGGAGAAGAGGGGAGTGGCGGCTTCCTGGGACTGAGTATTGGCGCGGCTTCCGATAAAAGCAACCAGGATGTGCTGAATAATACTTTGGGACTGCTCGGTATTTCTTATGCGGTACCGCTAGGCGGAAACGGCATTTATATAGCTGCGGGTGCACAAGGCAGTTACTTCCAGAGCCGGTTGAAAACTGGTTCCATGATCGCGTTCAGTGACCAGTACGATCAGTATGGCCCCATTGAGGGTTCCGTTAGTAACGACGCACTGGCGGCGGGCTGGTCCTATAATTATTTTTCCGTGAATGCAGGGGTGTCAGTCTTCGGCAACAGCGCTTCCGGCAACTGGTTCATTGGCACGTCGGTCATGAATGCGAACAGGCCTTTTTCCAACGAAATCAAGACCGAAGATTTCAGACAGAACAGAAGACTGGGTGTGCAGGCCGGGTATAAATTTATTACACCCGAAAAAGATGAATGCGCGTTTTATTCTTCCCTCAACTGGCAGGGAAAAGCATACAAACACTTTTTTAACGGTGTGTACTTCAAACAACTGAAAGGTATTGATGGTGGTATAGGTGTGGGAATGGGCTACCGGTACGATGATGCGCTGGTGCCTTCTGTGGAACTACGGTACGATAGGGCCATTATCGCCCTTGGTTATGATGTGAACGTGTCCAGTATCAACGCTGCGGCCGTTCGTAGGAATGGCATGGAACTGGCGCTGCGCTTCGATTTTTAAATTTTCTGATATGAAAAAAACGATATTATTCCTCGCTGTTTTTGGGGCATTGATAGCGGGAAACACCGGCACTTCCTGGCAATTTGGCGGACATCTGCAACGGGATACAATACCCGAAGGTGGTATGAAGCCCGATAGTATTGTACAGGTGGTGGATACGATCATAAGCGAGGTGAACGCAATGGTCGATTCACTGCTTAAAGGCAACGACTCTACTTTAGCCTCCGCTGAAAACAAACCGGAAGAAGAATCGAATGAGGTACCGGCAAAACCAACCTGGGACAAGCGTTGGTTCATTTCGCCCATGCTAAAAGTGCAAGCGGTGGATTTTGGAATGCACGAAAAAAACAGGAGCCAGGTGCTGAGTGGTGCGCATCAATTGTCGTTCCGCGATAAATCCGTTCTTTCAGCTTCAGCTTCCGCCTATAAAAATCTTTCAGGAAGATTGTCTTTCAGCATCGATATTGGTATCGGGCATGGCCATGTAACCAACGATACGGTAATGGTGGAAAATACAGAAGCGCGGATGTACAATACAGGCGCCGCCGCTTTTTACCTGCACCTGCTCAAGCCGCAGTTCAAACTGCAACCTTATGTAATGGCCGGTATCAATAGTATGGTAGGCGGAGCATCGTACATGAGTGCACCGCTGGGCATGGGCTTTAAGTATTCCGGAACAAAAATTATGGTACACGCGCAGGCGGCTTATGGAATGGGGATGACGGATAATATCTCGAATACGATGATGTATACTGCAGGTATATACATTCCATTGAAAAACAAGAAAGCCGAAGAAAAGGAAAAAAAGAAAAAAGAGGAGAAAGAGAAAGACAAGGACGATAAAAAGAAAGATTCCAGCGCCAATGGAAAAAATGGCGGCGTAACCACCATTAATATTACCAACAACTACTATTATGGTGCGCCACCGGATTCCTCCAGGAAAAAGTACCAGCCGGAGGAAGATGGCCCCGAAGCGGCGGAACGCAAAAAGAAAAAAGCGGAAGAATGGGGAGACAACAGCGGTTGGGAGGATAGGGATGATATTGTTTCCCCCAAACCTTACGATCCCGACGACCCCATGACCTTTAAAAATGCCCGTAAGTTCGTGGTATACTTTGAATACGATGACTACGCGCTTACTTCCAGCGCCTTCCGGGAAATAGACCGGGTGGTAGGGCTGTTGCGCGATCATCCAAGTATGAAAGTGCACCTTAAAGGACATACCGACCTGCGCGGAAGTGGTGTGTACAATACGCCCCTGTCAAAAAAACGTGCTCAGATGGTTTTTGATTATATGAACAGCCGCGGGGTGCCAAAAGAACGGATGGTAGTCAGTTATTACGGGAAAGATAAACCCATTACGGAAAAAGATGACCCATCTACAGCGTGGCTCAACCGGAGGACCGAACTGGTAATTTATGACCCTGAAAATTAATAACCGGTCAGTTTCTGCCATTTTTGCATAATGCCTGGCGGTGGCACAATCATTGTCAACAATAATCGACATTAACTCATAATTCGAAAAAAGGTAATATGGGAAAGATTATTGGAATAGACCTTGGTACAACAAACAGCTGCGTGGCCGTTATGGAAGGAAACGAGCCGGTGGTGATCGCTAACGATGAAGGTCGCAGAACAACTCCTTCCATTGTGGCATTCCTGAAGAACGGGGAAAGAAAAGTAGGTGATCCTGCCAAACGCCAGGCTATTACCAATCCACACAACACGATCATGTCGGTGAAACGTTTTATGGGACGCCGCCACGACGAAGTTTCAGAAGAAATCAGCCACTGGAGCTATAAAGTAGCGAAAGGTGACAATAATACCGTTCGTATTGACATAGACGGTCGTCTGTACACGCCACAGGAAATTTCCGCTATGGTGTTGCAGAAGATGAAAAAGACTGCCGAAGACTACCTCGGTCAGGAAGTGACAGAAGCCGTTATTACCGTGCCTGCCTACTTCAACGACGCGCAACGCCAGGCTACCAAAGAAGCCGGTGAAATCGCAGGGCTGAACGTGCGCCGTATCGTGAACGAACCTACCGCCGCGGCCCTGGCTTACGGCATGGATAAAAAAGGAACAGACCAGCGCATCGCGGTATTCGACCTCGGTGGCGGTACCTTCGATATCTCTGTGCTGGAACTTGGTGACGGTGTATTCGAAGTGAAGTCTACCAACGGAGATACCCACCTTGGTGGTGACGATTTCGATAAAGTAATCATGGACTGGCTCGCGGAAGAGTTCAGGTCCGAAGAAAATGTGGACCTCCGAAAAGACCCCATGGCACTGCAACGCCTGAAGGAAGCCGCTGAAAAAGCAAAAGTGGAACTGTCCTCTTCTTCAGAAACTGAAATCAACCTCCCTTATATCACCGCAGTAGATGGCGTGCCCAAACACCTGGTGAAAAAACTGAGCCGCGCTAAATTTGAGCAACTCGCCGACAAACTGTTCGAGCGTTGCCTGAAACCATGCGAAGCCGCACTGAAAGATGCAGGATTGTCTACTTCCCAGATCGACGAAGTGATCCTGGTGGGTGGTTCCTCCCGTATTCCCAAAGTGCAGGAGATTGTAGAGAAGTTCTTTGGCAGAAAGCCCAACCGTGGTGTGAACCCCGATGAAGTGGTGGCCATTGGCGCCGCTATCCAGGGTGCCGTGCTTACCGGTGAAGTGAAGGATGTGCTCCTGCTGGACGTAACCCCGCTCTCCCTCGGTATCGAAACCATGGGTGGTGTAATGACCAGGCTGATCGACTCCAACACCACTATTCCTACAAGGAAGTCAGAAACATTCTCCACCGCCAGCGACAACCAGCCCGGTGTTGAAATTCACGTACTTCAGGGCGAGCGCCCCATGGCCAACCAAAACAAAAGCCTTGGTCGCTTTAACCTCGCGGATATTCCGCCCGCGCCACGTGGTGTTCCCCAGATCGAAGTAACTTTCGATATCGACGCCAACGGTATCCTGCATGTAAGTGCCAAGGATAAAGGAACCGGAAAAGAACAGAAGATCAGGATCGAAGCCGGTAGCGGTCTTACCAAAGAAGAGATCGAAAAAATGAAGGCCGAAGCCAAAGCGAACGAAGACACCGATAAGGCAGAAAAGGAAAAAGTGGAAAAGATCAACCAGGCCGATAGCATGATCTTCCAGACCGAAAAGCAACTGAAAGAGTACGGCGATAAAATTCCTGCCGACAAAAAAGCGCCCATCGAAGCGGCTATCGCCAAACTCAAGGAAGCGCACAAAACCCAGGACATCGCCGCCATCGATACGGCCATGGCTGAAATCAACACCGCCTGGACCGCCGCCTCCGAAGACCTGTACAAGGCTTCTCAGGAAGG
>CAMLPA010000031.1 GCA_946481605.1 uncultured Flavihumibacter sp.
CCCTTCCCATTTTCCGTATGGTGATCAACCCGGATACAGCCCTCAAAGGAAAAGGAGTACTTCCTGATGTGGAGGTGAAACCGTCCGTTCACTCCATCAGCTTGGGATTAGACTCAAAAATGGAACGCACACTTCAACTGATTGATGACCGTCAAAAGAGGACCGGCGATTATAGTTCCAGTGAAAAATAATCCTGGTCTTTCAGGAATGGCAACTTGTTTCTTATTGCTATCAGGTTATCGGGTAATAGCGTGAATGAGGAAACATCCGGTTTATCCGCCACATGGTGCATGACTTCTCCCATGGGGTCAATAAGCATGGAGTCTCCACTGTGGTAAATATTATTTCCATCGTTACCGATCCTGTTTACCCCAGCTACAAAGCACTGGTTTTCTATCGCCCTCGCCTGCAATAGTGTTTTCCATGCGGCATTTCTTCTTTCCGGCCAGTTGGCTACATACAGCATCAGGTCATATTCAGGGGTGGCCTGGCCCTCTTCATCTTCCATCATCCTGTTTCGGGCCCATACAGGAAACCGCAGGTCATAACATACCTGGAGGTTTACTTTCCATCCATTCACAGATGCGATCAGCCTTTTCTGCCCGCGGGCATAATGTTCATCCTCTCCGGCATAGCCGAAAAGATGGCGTTTGTCGTAATACCCAAACTGTCCGTTCGGCAACATCCAGATCATCCTGTTGTAGTAACGGTCCCTTTCTTTGATCATCAGGCTCCCGGTAAGGATGATCCTGTTTTTCGCAGCGATCGTTTTCATCCATTGGAAGGTTTGACCCTCCATAGGTTCCGCCAGTTTTTCAGGCTGCATACTGAAGCCGGTGGTAAACATCTCGGGCAGCACCACCAACTGGGTGGGGGTGGCTACCGCTTCTATCAATGCTTCAAACCTGTTCCTGTTGGTTTCCGGATCTTCCCAGGCCAGGTCCTGCTGCATTAATGTTATAGTGAGTGGTCTCATGGTCAACGTTTCATTTTACAAACTTTCTTCCACCTGTTTAAGGGCATCCTGAACCAGCGCTTGTTCATATCCCTTCTGCAACAGGAAATCCCGGGCTTTTTTAAACTTCGTGAACCTGTTCTTCTCCCGTTTCAATTCTTCCCATTTTTTGTGGGCCAGCTTAAGCAGTGTCTCATAGTATTCATCTTCAGGAATCTCTTTCAAAGCCTTCCTGATACAATATTCACTCACCTGCCTGCTTTTCAGCTCATATTTTATCTTATTCCTTCCCCATTTCTTCAATCTGTATCTCCCTCCTGCAAATTGAATGGCGAACCTTTCTTCATTCAGGTAATTCTCTGTGATGAGTGTGGAGATCAGCTCATCCACCTCATTGGTCCTTAACCCATAGCCAAACAACTTTTCCTTTACCTCGGAGTGGCACCGCTCCTGGTAAGCGCAAAAGTGTTTTAGTTTCTGAAAAGCCTGTGCTTTGGTAAGCTTTTCCTTTTTTTTATCTTTTTGCCCGTCTTCTTCCCACATGGTTAACAAATGAAATGATCCCGCCATCAATTCCCCACAAATGTACGCCCGGCATTTTTCCCCGACAATCGTGTTTTCACCGTTTCCGCACCGTTTTTTCACCGCTCTTCCCAACGCGGTTACTTATAGAAATCTGAATCTTATATTTGTTAGCTAACATACCTATACATGAGACACTTACTGCTGCTGGCGGCCTGTACGCTGCTTTCCGTGGCCACTTCCGCTCAAACGGAAGCCTCCTGGCTGCGTTATCCCGCGATATCCCCTGATGGTTCAACCATTGTTTTTACATATAAAGGAGACCTGTATACCGTTCCCGTTACTGGTGGCAGGGCCTACCCGTTAACCCAACATGAGGCGCAGGACTTTATGCCTGTTTGGAGCCGCGATGGTAAAACAATCGCCTTTGCATCGGACCGGTATGGCAACTTCGATGTATTCAGCATTCCGGCTACCGGCGGAACGCCATCCAGGCTTACCTGGCATTCCGGTCAGGAATATCCTTATGCATTTAGTCCGGATGACAAACATATTTATTTCGGCGGATCGCGTCAGGAGGACCTGGCTTCCAACCGTCAGTTCCCCGCGGCCTATCAGCCGGAACTATACAGGGTTGCGGCAAAAGGAGGAAGGGTAGAACTTTTTCTGACTACCCCTGCAGAAGACATCAGTTGGAGCCGCGACGGAAAGAAAATGCTTTACCACGATAAAAAGGGCCAGGAAAACCAGTGGAGAAAACACCATACTTCATCTGTTGCCAGAGATTTATGGATGTACGAGCCGGCATCGGATAAGCATACAAAACTTACGACTTTTGCCGGAGAAGACAGAACGCCTCATTTTACCGCGGATGAAAAGGAGATCATCTACCTCAGTGAGCAGAACGGCTCTTTCAACGTGTTCAGCATGACCCCCGGAAGCGGGACGGGTAAAGCGCTCACGTCTTTTAAGGACCACCCGGTCCGTTTTTTAACGGTGGCTGGTAATGGGACTTTTTGCTATAGCTATGATGGTCATTTATACGTTCAGCGACCAGGGGAAGATCCACGTAAATTGTCCGTGTTAATCACGGCGGATGATAAATCTAATCCGGAAAAACTAATGCCCGTAAACGGTGGAGCCGGAGATCTCTCAGTTTCTCCCAATGGGAAAGAGGTGGCCTTTATCGTGCGGGGAGAAGTGTTTGTGAGTTCGGTGGATGGCGGAACAACGAAAAGGATTACGAATACAACTGAGCCTGAACGCTCCGTAAGTTTTTCCCCTGATGGTAAAAAGCTGGTTTACGCCAGTGAAAGAAACGGCTCCTGGAAAATTTATGAAACGAAGATTGTGCGGGAGGAAGAAATATATTTTTCTCATGCCACCCTTTTGAAAGAAGAAGCCATTATCGCCAACAACAAAGAAAATTACCAACCGGAATATTCTCCGGATGGTAAGGAGATCGCTTTCATCGAAGAACGCAATCATCTTAAGGTGTACAACATTGCGTCCAAACAGGTGCGTACGCTACTCAATTCGGATCAGCTGTTTTCCATGCGCGACAATGACCAGTATTTTAGCTGGAGTCCGGACAGTAAATGGATTCTTTTTGAATACAGTGAAAAAACGGTGTGGAGCGGGGAGATCGGACTGATCGCCGCAGACGGAAAAGGCGGTATCACCAACCTTTCCCGCAGCGGGTACAACGATGGATATGCGCACTGGGCTATGGGTGGAAAGATGGTTTTCTGGACCAGCAACAGAGATGGTCTCCGCAGTTTCGCCAACAGTGGCGGCTCTCAATCGGATGTGTATGGGCTTTTCCTGGACGCCGAGGCCTGGGAGCGTTTCCGTTTCACAAAAGAGGAAGCCGCACTGGCAAAGGAACAGGATGAAAAGGCGGCCAAGGATTCTACCAAAAAGAAAGAGAAAAAAGATACCCTGCTTAAATTCGACCTGGATGGCATTCCTTACCGGAAAGCACGACTCACACTGCATTCTTCTAGTCTGGCAGATGCTGCGCTGAGTAAAGATGGCGAAACTTTATATTACCTCGCACGCTTCGAAAAAGGGCATAACCTCTGGAGCACCAACCTTCGCACGAAAGAAACTAAAATGATCGCCCCGCTGAACGCAGGCTCGGGGTCGCTCACTTGGGATAAGGAGCAGAAAACACTTTTCATCCTCGCCGAAGGCAGGATCAGTAAACTCGATCCGGCAACGGGCAAACAGGAGCCGGTTACCATAAGTGGTGAAATGACCGTGGACCTCGCGCAGGAACGGAAAGTGATGTTCGACCATGTCTGGCGCAGGACCAAAACAACATTTTATACTGCGGGCTATCACGGCGCCGACTGGGAAAAGCTTGGAAAAGCGTATGAAGCCTATCTTCCACACATTGGAAACGCTTTTGAGTTCTCGGAAATGCTCAGTGAGTTACTGGGCGAACTGAATGTTTCGCATAGTGGTTCCAGTTACTATTCGTCCAATCCTTTGGGTGATGCCACCGCTTCATTGGGCGTATTTTACGATCCAAACTATAAAGGAGAGGGCGTTAAGGTGCAGGAGGTACTCAAAGAAGGACCGCTGGATAAGCCCATGCTGAATATTACGCCAGGCACCATCATTTTAAATATTGATGGGTCGCCCATTTCCGCGGATACTGATTTCGCACGTTACCTGAACAGAAAGGCCGGCAAGTATATTTTACTCACCGTTACAGACGGAAAAACACGGAGAGAATTACGTGTAAAACCCATATCACTTGGAGAGGAAAACACCTTGCTTTACAAAAGATGGGTGCGCAGGAACCAGGATGAAGTTGACAGGTTAAGCAACGGTCAACTGGGTTATGTGCATGTGCCGGGCATGAACGACGGCGCTTACCGCACCACCTACGATGATGCGATGGGCAAATACGCGACACGCAAAGGACTGGTGGTGGATACCCGCAACAACGGCGGCGGCGATCTTGTTGCCGACCTGGCCATGTTCCTCAGTGGGAAAAGATTCCTGGAATATACCACCGATAACCGCGTGGTTACCTACGAGCCTACGTTCCGCTGGACAAAGCCCTCTATCGCGCTGGCCAACGAATCCAATTACAGCGATGGACATTGTTTTGCCTTCAGCTACCGTGAACTTCAACTGGGAAAACTGGTGGGAATGCCTGTTCCGGGAACCTGTACTTTCGCGGGATGGGAAACCTTACAAGACAATAGTGTTCGTTGGGGCGCGCCGCCATTGGGTGTAAAAAGCATGAGCGGCAAATACCTGGAAAACCTGCAAACAGAGCCCGACATCAAACTGATGAACGAGTACCAGCAGGTAGGAAAAGGAAAAGACCAGCAGTTGGAAAAGGCTGTGGCCGAATTGATGAAGGAGCTCAATTAACGCCTTCGGAGAATATTCCTGGGTTTAATGTATAGCTCCACCACATTGCCGTCCCGCATCACGATCACCCTTATGCGTGAATTGGTTTGTTGCAGCATGGTTTTATAGGTGAGAATATCTTTGTTGATCACATTTCCGACACCTAGAATATAGTCGCCGGGCCTGAAGCCAGCCTTCTCGCCCGGCGATCCTGGTAATACGTCCACCACTTCAATTTTCTCTTCAATATAATAAATGCCCAATCCGGTATAGGAATAATCGAAGGCTTCTCTGAAATGCGTATTGGGCGTGAGGTAAAACTCTCTTCTGGGGTAATTCAGGATCACATTAAAGCGGCGCAGCAGGTCGTTGCCCAACAATCCGCCCAGGAAAGGATAGGAGGTTACGTTGTATTCGTCATCAAACACGTAAGCCGGTACGTTTTTAAACTTGTATGGTCCCAGTTTTACTTCTTTCACAGCGGTCAGTTCCATATTGATTTTTCCGCCAAGTCCCTCTCCCTGGGTTAAAACACGTGGCCTTTTACGTGAAATAAACATGCTGTCGTCGGTGAATTCCTTGGAGAAAAGCATACACAATCCCGCCCCTGTATCGAAATAATACCTTGCGAGGATAGGGTGTTCATCTCTCACCTTTACCTGCATGATGGGTAAACTGGTGATGAGCGGGCGGTACATGAAACCCCCTTTGGGGTACCGGAAAATGCCGGGCGTATGGAAATCCATCCAGGAACTGTCGTAGTTGATGTGCACCACATACCTGCTCAGCACACTGTACCCGATGATGCCGTCGATTTTGATGCCGTAAACACTGGTGAGCAGGTCGTAATCGTTGATGTGGAAGTTTAGACTATCCACACTTAATCCGGGGAGATGCAGTTTGTTGTTGTTGGCGAAACTTACTTTCTTGATGCCACCCAGTCCGCGGATGGTTCTTTCCGATGGGGTGAGCGGGAGCTTAAGTTTATGGTGCGTGGCGGAATCAAGCGATATGCCACCACTACCGGTATCGAGAATAAAATGAAGGCTGTCGGGGTGGTTGTTGATGGCGGCTTTCAGAATAATGATACCACCGCTCAGTAACCTGAACGGCACGCGGGCGATCTTCCGGGAAGGTGGCGGAACAAATTCTTCCTGCGCCTTTCCTTCCCCCCAAAAAGCCAGCACCATCAGCAAAAAGGCAAGCTTTTTCATGCTCCTGAATATACATATTTCCCGCTACAATGGCAATTTTCAACGGAATTGCGTTGGCTCATGCAACTGTGTTATTTTTGTGCGGAAACAGAAATTGAAACTGATGAACCTGGCCGATCTATACCAAAAAGCGCTGAACTTTGAATTTCTTTCCGTGGATGAAGGCGTATTCCTGTTTGAACAGGCGCCTTTAACCGAACTGATGCTGGTGGCGGATGAACTGCGTAAAAAGCAGGTGCCGCACGGGAAAGTGACCTGGATCATTGACCGGAACCTGAACACCACGAATGTATGCGTGGCCAATTGTAAGTTCTGCAATTTCTACCGGATACCTGGTCATGCCGAGGCCTACATCACCGATATAGAAACGTATAAGACAAAAATTGATGAGACCATCCGCTACGGCGGCGAGCAACTGTTGTTGCAAGGGGGGCATCATCCTGAACTCGGGCTTGCGTTCTACACCGATCTTTTCCGGCAGCTCAAACAACTTTATCCTAACGTAAAGCTACATGCGCTGGGACCGCCCGAAGTGGCACATATCTGCAAACTTGAAAAGATGAGCCACCGCGATGTACTGCTTGCCCTGAAGGAATCCGGGCTGGACAGTCTTCCGGGTCCGGGCGCTGAAATACTTACTGATCGCGTTCGCCGCCTGATCTCCAAAGGGAAATGTGGTTCCCAGGAATGGCTCGATATCATGCACGAAGCCCATAAACTGGACATCACCACTTCGGCTACCATGATGTTCGGTCATGTGGAAACGGTACGCGAAAGGTTCGAGCACCTGGAGAAAATCCGCGAGGTTCAATCCAGGAAGCCGGAACATGCGAAAGGTTTCATTGCCTTCATTCCCTGGACCTTCCAGGATGTAGACACCCTGCTGGCCCGCATCCGTGGCGTACACAACCTTTCCACGCCGGAGGAATACATCCGCATGATTGCCATGAGCCGCATCATGTTGCCCAATGTGAAGAACATCCAGGCCTCCTGGCTCACCGTTGGAAAACAGACCGCGCAGATTTGTTTGCAGGCCGGCGCCAACGATTTCGGCAGCATCATGATCGAAGAAAATGTGGTATCTGCCGCTGGTGCGCCGCACAGGTTTACCAGCCGAAGCATCCAGGACGCCATCCGGGAAGCAGGTTTCGAGCCACAGTTGCGGAACCAGCAATATGCGTTCAGGGCCATTCCCGAAACAATGGAAGAACAGGTGATCAATTATTAAACCCTCTTTCAGGCTTCTTCATCGCATATTTCCCGGGGCGCATGCAATGGGTGCATAACTATTTTGCTTATGCGCATTAAATTGCCGGAATGAATGTTTTTCATGCCGCGTATAATTCGTATTTTTCAAACGGTCGGTCCATTCCTATCAATAACCAATCTTCCGTTCCCAACCTTAAACCCGGATTGACCTATGCGATTACTTATCCTTTGCACATTGCTTTGTGTATCCTTGTGCACCTCGGCACAGGAAGAAAAATTACTGCTCGATCGTTTTGAATTGGCTGCTACGGATTCTCAGAAAGTGATGGCCGCTTACGACCTGCTGTTGTTCTATTATAAGATGCAGCCGGAAAAGGCGAAACCATACGCGTTGAAGGCGGAAGAATACGGCTTAAAATCAGGAAACGCTTTCCTGGAGGCGAAAGGGCATGAATCCATGCTGATTTATTACCGCAGGCTTCAGGATTTTACCAATATGGGCAAACGTTATCCGCTTTGGCGGGAAGCGGCCCTTAAGTCAGGGAACAAGGTCGTTATCTATGACGCATTCCTTTCGTCCGCGAATTTTTCGATCGACATGGGCTTCTACCAGTTCGCATTGCCTTATCTGGACAAAGCAGCGGAAATAGCGGAATCAACAGGGCTTCCGTTGTTGAAGGCGCGCGTGCTGCACACCAGGGCATGTTATTATTCCGCCCTGGGCGAACATAGGAAAGCGGTGGATATTTTTGATAAAGCTATTCCGGCGTTGGAGGCGGTAAAGGATTACGATAAACTGGCTGACGCAAAAGTTTTTAAGGCGGAATCATTGATGCGGTTGTGGAAGGTAAAAGAGGTTCCAGGGTTAATTGCCGATGCGCTGAATTATTATGTAATAGTGGGCAAACGAAGTAAGATTGCCTATTCTAAAGCATTGCTCGGGCAGGCGCATGCTTTTTCCGGGAACACCAGGAAGGCGATGAGCAATTACAGGGAGGCCGTGCAGCTTTATGAAGCGATTCCTATGCAACTTCAGGTCGCTCAGTGTTATGTTGACCTGGCCGCCTTCGCGCTGGCGCAACAAAACGCGGCGGAAGGAGACAGGTATCTTTCAACCTTAGAAAAATTATTGCCCAACTTGCCCGACCCTTCACTCAAAGTATTCGCGACAATGTTGCGCGGTGTTTATAATACCCTTCTGAATAAGTTTGACCGGGCAGACTCCCTTTTCCATGCTGTTTCAAAGGAGGCCACAAAACGTAAACTGGCACCCATAAAAGCGGAAAACGAACTTTACCACGCTACGCTTATGCTGAAGCAAGGCAAAAAGAGAGCGGCAGATTCTCTGTTTCTTTCCTATGCGGAAGGGGTTGCCGCAACGCAGGATCCTGGCGAAATTGAGGGTTCTCTTACTTTATTAAAGCAAAAGAATCCTCAGTTCCCTAAGCAATACTGGGTCTTACTTACAAAACTTTACAGTAAAGGCGAAGTGGAGCAAGTTAAAAAGGAATTGCTTGCCAATGGCACAGATACGCTCCCGCCACTGATAGATTCCATTGCGGCGCATAACCGTTTTTCTCTCAATACAGTAGAGCGAGATTCCCTGAACAGCATCGTATTCAATAGTCAGCTTCAGGAACTGGAAACGAAATACAAAGTAAGGCAAACAACAGACAGCCTTAACCAGGTGAAACTCGAAGTACAAAACGAACAATTAAAAAGCAGCCGGAGAGGGTGGATGCTGCTGGTACTCTTTTCTTTCCTGTTCTTTTTCGCCTTTCTGTTATGGAGCAAAGTCAGCGCCGCGAAAAAACTCGGTGCAAAAAACGAGCTGCTGCACAATAAAAACCAGGAACTCACCACCAGTTACAAAGTCATCAACAACCTCCGCGACGAACTTAAACACCGCATTGAAAATACCATTCAGGCCATTACTTCTTATGTGGAAATACAAATGCTCACGAGGAACGACCATGTTTACATAAGGCCGGTTTATGCCATGGTGAAGGCCATGGGAACGTTGCACAAAACATTATATGGAGAAATGACGCGGGACAAAATGGATGTAAAACCATTCCTGGAAACCCTGTACCATCAGGTGGAACGCATCTTCGCCCCTGAAATGCCCGTAACACTGGAAGTAAACACGGACATTACATTGGATAAGGAACGCGCAAGGGCACTTGCCATCATTGTTTCAGAATTGTGGACCAATAGTTTTAAATATGCATTCGCCGGAAAGAATTCAGGAAAAATAGAGGTGCGCATTGTGCAGGCGGATGAGGACAATTTCAAACTCACAGTAACGGATGACGGGATCGGGTTTGAACAGAAGGAGACGGATGATGGTCTTGGGCTTATGTTGATAAACGGGCAGGTTGAATCCGGACTTGGCGGGTCCTGTACTATCAATGGGAAAAACGGAACTGTATTTGAAGCGGTATTTCCGATACGGTTCAGTAAATCAAATAACGGGGAGCAAACATGAGCGGGAAAAAGAAAGTATTGGTAGTGGAAGATGATTATTTCATTTACCTCGGCATCCGTTTAAAACTGGAAAACGCGGGGTTCGAGGTGCTGGGGTCTAAACAGGAGGCTGTGGATACATTCGAGAAAGCCGTGGCGCTTATTGAAAAGGATCCGCCACATTTTGCCATTCTGGATGTTGTGATCAACGGAGAGAAAGACGGATTGGATGTGGCAGAATATATTTTTCAGGGCTACAATACTTTCATGTATGTACTCACCAGCACAAAAATTGAACAGGACCGCGACAGGGCCGCGAGGCTTTCTGTGATTGACTGGAAAGTAAAAACAGCAGAAGATATGGCCCAGCCCCTTCAACAGGTGCCCAAACCTTTTGATGCTGACTACCTATGCGAAAGATTGTTGTTTGATCTGAAAAAGATGCCCGACCCTTTCCCCATTGTCAAAACAAGAGTACTTTTCCTTTCCAGGTACAGAAGACTCATCCGCAAGGAAGAAGCATTGGATACGATGCTTCAACTCGACCTTCACCTGATGCTTCCATGGAGCAAAATATACGCGCTCATCAGTTCCAATGCGAAAGACAGGTCGCGCAGCAATAAGCCTAAAGTGATGATACATCTGGAAGATGGCAACGTGTATGAGGTGACACGTTCACTCAGTGATTTGTTAAACCTTGCCCCGGCGTACCTGGTAAGGTTTAACAAATCAACGGTGTACAATATGTATTATTTTATGTTCAGGGATGCCGAAAATGGCCTGATGTTTCACCGCGATGAATCCATGAAGGCTTCGGAGGAAATTAAGGCCGACTACAGGGAGGAAGCCAATAAGCGACTGCGGCTGGTGTTCCACGGCTTCTGAACAATGGACCGCATCAGTGCTCAAAGCATGCGCGTTACTTTCCGGTTTCTTTTCCTGAAAGCGCGCCCCATCGCGTGAAGAAGGTTTCTGGTATTCACCCGTACCAGCATCAATACGCCGGTTTGGTTGTTGTAATCGGGGTTCATCCGCAGAAATTCACGGATCAGTTCGTTTGTACTCCTTCCGAAACGGTGCATTTGTTCAGGACTTTGCACCACGCGGAAAGGGGTATGTACCAGAAAGCTGTCGGGAAACTTCTCCTCCAGCCCCATCCGCCCCAGTATTTTGTTTTTCAGTTCCACCAGAAAAGGAGGCACCGTACATTTTTCACGGGGGTAGGCGTTGGAGGAATATTCATGTGTCATTCTATAGATAACCGGATTGAGCACAAAGTTCATCAGGATGATTTCTGAACCAGGATGGCTCAGCCTGAACCGCATAAATCCCTGGAAAAAAACAGCAAGTGGCAGGTTGCGGCCACGATACCGTTCTACAATACCGAGTGCCACTCTGGCAACATAAACCTGCTTTTTGTTCACCTGGAAGGGATAAAAGCCGGCGAAGCAGAAACCTACGGGATCGGCCCCGTCGTAAACGAGTACCAATGAAATTTCACATGGACAGAGTTTGAAAAGGTAAGCGTTGAATTCCGCTTTTGTCAGTTCCGGATTCAGGATTTGCCTGAAAAGAAGGTAAAGGGTTTCCTGAATCTGTGGGTCAGCGTTGAGCTGAAACAGATTGAACTTTCGATACGTTAGCATAACATGCCCGTTTAAAATGAGGGAGTATGTATGCCGCTTCCGGAAGCTGGCCGTGAGCCGGAGGTACTGCCTCCGCGATCACGACACTAATTTCAGTTGAAAAAAAAGGGGATGTGGAACAGGGGGATGAAGGACGTAAACAGGCAAAAAAAAGGGCCGGACGAGCCGGCCCCGGGGGGGATGAAATTTTTCAGTGCGCTTATTGCGTAAGGTATTTCCACAAACTGGGTGCCTTTACTTCTACGCTGCCCTTGTATTCGATGATGAGTTTTTCCGGCTGGCCTGTTAAGATGGGAAGAATTTCATCGTTGAACTTGGAAGCCTCAGCCGTATTAATGATGGTACAGGTGGAGGTGGAGCCGCTATTTATTTCGATAATGCTTGCGTGCGCGAGAATTTTTTTCTCTTCCACCTGCTTGCCCGTATTGGGATTTGTGAGATAGGAAACGGTATAAATATGAACGGCATCGCCCACTTTTAACCCATGGTCTGAACCGCCCCATATCTTGATCTTGTCTACATATTCTTTTTTCTTTCTTGTCATTTTGGATACTACCGACATGAACTTGAATTGCTGTGGCATAAAAGCGCCGATATTTCTTCTTACAAGATTGTCGATGGTTACATAAGCATTCAACATTGCTTCAGTGCTGGTACTTCCATCTCCTTTTCCATTAATAATTTCACTGAATTTGATTTCTCCGCTCTGCACATCAATGATCTTGAAAGAAAGACTGATTTCCGCATACTTTGTACCCGTGCTCAAACCGGTACTGCTCACCACATCGCCTTGCGAAACGCTTACAATGTGGCCGGTTACAATAATTTTCGCCCCGAATTTGGAGGCTTTGCTAACAATATCGTTGGTATTTGCTTCGCGGAATTTTTCTTCTTCCTTGATGGTGCCGAACCTGTTTCTTTCAACAACAGTAAATCTTCCGGAGCGCACGAATCCTGCTTCTACCGCATTTCCCATTCCGATGGCGTAGTCGTAACTGAATTCGCGGGCGGAAGTAAAATGGTAAATGGCCACAACATCTTTACCGGAACTGTTGGCTACAACTGTTCCCGTATTTGTTGCTGGGGGATCATCGTTTGTTGCAGTATTTGATTTCGTCGGAGTGGAAGCGGTTTTTGAAGTTGCCGCAGTGGTTTTTTTGGTGGTTTGTGCAAATGTGCCGGATGCGATCGCCATGAGCATGACCAGGCAGGTAATTGTTTTTTTCATGTTTACGGTTTTGAGTTGATAACAGAAGGTGTCATTAGCCGAAGTCTCGGTTTGATTATCGGCTGAACGTTGTTGTTACTTTCATTAAGTGATTTGAAGACAGGACTATTTCTTCATACAGTACCAGGGCCGATTTGGAAAGCGTTTTTACTTCATAGTTGTATTCGTCTCCGTCGGGGCCGATCATTACAAATTGTTGGCCATCGTTTTCCAGGCGCCACCTTCCATTTTCTGATCCCCGTCAATAAAGGTCTTTAAAGTGTTGTCGGCAAAAACTTCCATATAATCGCCTTCATCGTAATATTGTGCGCCGGCATCCTGTTGCGTACCATTGTAAATTTCTTCTATATCATCTTTAATGATGTTCCATTTGCCAACGATACCGTTTTCATCTTTGCCATCTTTCTTGCAGGATGTAAAAATTGTTGCTGCCAGCAGCATCAGGAATAGCACTTTTTTCATTTGTAACTTTTTAGGTGTTTTGAGATGATTTTAATTTTAGAAAAAGCATAGCCTGTCCCGGGGTTCAGGAGAACGTGGGGGCATGTATGCGGCAGTATTCAGAAGATAGTTGGAAAGGGGTGATGAAGTGTTCTGTAAAAGTATTGCGTGCCTTGCGGGTGCTTTGTCACGGCGGGGAGTACAAACCTTAAAAACTACAATAATCCGTCGCGGCGCATGTATATGGCAGCCTCGAGGGCATTGCTGAAATTCTGTTGAAAAAACTTTCTTGATTTTTGAAGGAACCTTCTGCAATAAGTATCAACCGTATTTACGGTTACCCCGAACTCTTTTGCGATGGCCGCTTGAGTAATACCGGGTTCGTAGGCCAGTTTCCGTGCAGTATGGAACTCGTTGGTGGAGAAGATTTTCAGCGCCATAAAATGTTCCATCATCTGTTGCATCATTTGCCCGCCACGCGTCACTTCGAGGTCGCCTTTTTCAGTAAAAAACGTAGGACTCAATGGTTCTCCGTTGTAATCGCCCACGATGGTGAACTCGTCCAGGTAGCTGAGCAGGCGGTTGTTTTTATCGTACTGGAAAACGGAAGCGGTTTTTTTAACCAGCAGGTAATGCCCACGGTAATGCTTCAGCGCTATCAGGCTGGAATACCGCTGCACCATAAAGTTCAATACAAACTTTCCGGTACAAAGGGTATTGTACAATTGAATAGACAATGCAAGCAGGGACTGTTGTTTGCCCGGATGGACGAGGTTCCAATAGTTTTTCAGGGTGAACTGACTGTCGGGGTACCCCAGCCAACGCAAAACGCCATGACATTCCTTGATCTCAAAGTCCTGAAGATCAACTGTGAAAAAGAAACGTTCGCTTCCCAGCGTCTCTTTTAAAAGATTAACCTCTTTTTCTTGTTCGGCACGGGAAACAACGCCCTGCAAAGGCGCTCCTGGAAATAGCGATCGTACGTGTTGTTGCAAATGATCGAAAGCCAGCAGTTGAAAATGTCCGGACATGGTTTAAGGTTATTTAGGTCGGGCTTAAATATAAAAGATATTTGATAAAAAAAGAATATCTGTTGTGCGTTAATTGAACTTCTATTACGAAGGCTATTCAATTCTTATATTAAAACACCTGTTTGCTCAGATGGCACTTTTATGGTTCCTTTCCATACTTTATCGCCGTTTCGGGCAACGTAGTTGTAGTTAAGTCCGGGAACAAGCCAGAAAACCGCTTCTATGTTGGTCAGTAAGAGGGGCAAATATTTTTTCATTACAGACGGGGTTTGTTTAACGGGGGATTGACGTATGGAATAGTTGTGCAAATTTACCTTTTAGCTGCCCCGTTATTGTCCTCCTTCCGGGTACAAAATCCATTTCTTATCTTATTTCTATCTTCACCCCAAATCTTGCCTTTATGCATTTCGATCCACGCGACCCCTCTCCGGAAACGCAACTGCGTTTTTACCGTGCATTGCTGCTGCCACGACTGGTAGAAGAAAAAATGCTGTTGCTCCTGCGCCAGGGAAAAGTGTCCAAATGGTTCAGCGGGATCGGGCAGGAAGCGATTGCCGTGGGTTGTACCCTGG
>CAMLPA010000032.1 GCA_946481605.1 uncultured Flavihumibacter sp.
TGCGCATGGACCGGCCTGGGGTACGAAAGAGCACAACGGCCAGTCAGGGGGTGCATATTGTACTGGACAGGAAATTTCTCCCGGGCAACGAGGCCCTGATGATTCCTGAAACGCCTGATGGAAGAGTATTGTTTGCTGTGCCCTGGCATGGAAAACTGGTGGTGGGTACAACTGATACGCCAGTAGAGCATGCTTCTCTTGAGCCGGTGGCCCTGAATGAAGAGATCGCGTTTATCCTTGATACAGCAGGAAAATACCTGGTGCAGAAGCCCAAAAGAGCAGATGTGCTGAGCGTATTCGCGGGATTGCGTCCCTTAGCGGCAGCGGAACCCGGGCAAAAAACAAAAGAGATTTCGCGTAGTCATAAAATTATTGTGGCTCCTTCCGGCCTGTTTACCATGCTGGGCGGAAAATGGACCACCTACCGGAAAATGGGAGAAGACCTGGTGGATAAGATCGAGCAAGTATTGAAATGGCCGAAAACACAGACGGGTACCAAACAACTCCGGGTGCATGGTTATGTGCCGAAGGTAGATTGGAGTGATCCGCTATACTATTATGGCGCTGATGCCGCGGCTGTAAAACAACTTCATGAAGAACAACAGGAATGGGTAAGCGAAGAGTTGGGCATCCGTAAAGCGCAGGTGATCTGGGCGGTTCAGGAAGAAATGGCGCGTTCCGTGGAAGATGTGCTTTCCCGCCGCACACGTGCCGTATTGCTGGATGCCGCTGCTGCGTTAAGAGCGGCGCCCCACGTAGCGGAAATTATGGCCTTGCTGCTTCAAAAGGATGAGGCCTGGAAACAGCAGCAGATTACCGATTTTCAACATACTGTACAATATTACCTGCCAGAACATTTTAAAATAAAAAAACAAGACCAGCCAACTGCCGTATGAAACTAGCCGCTCTTTTTGCGCCCGCGCCACACCAACGATTGCTCGAACCCGATAAAATTGATCCCGAATACAGGATGATGCGATTGAAAGTATTCCTGGGTATATTCATCGGTTATGCGGGATACTACCTTGTGCGCAAGAATTTTTCGCTTGCCATGCCCGACTTAATTGCCAGGGGCTTTTCCAAAGGAGAACTGGGTATTGCATTGTCTGGGGTATCCATCGCCTACGGACTCAGTAAGTTTCTGATGGGGAATTTATCCGACAGAAGCAATGCGCGTATATTCCTTACCGTTGGCTTGTTGCTTTCCGCGTGTACCATGATCGCGATGGGCATCTTTCCTTTTCTTACCGGTTCTATTGCCATCATGTTTACGGTACTTTTTATAAACGGTTGGTTCCAGGGAATGGGTTGGCCTCCATGCGGACGTGTGATGGTGCACTGGTTTTCGCTCCGGGAACGCGGTGTGAAAATGTCAATCTGGAACGTGGCCCACAATGTGGGAGGCGGGCTGGTAGGGCCTTTGGCTGCATTGGGAATCGCCATCTTTGCCGACTGGAAAAGCGTATTCTATTTTCATGGCATGATCGCGATTGTTATCGCACTGATCGCTTTCTGGCTGATCCGTGATACACCACAATCCTGCGGACTTCCCTCCATCGAAAAGTATAAAAACGATTATGCGCCCGACTATACGGAAGCGCATGAAAAAGAACTGAGCGCAAAACAGATATTTGTAGATTACGTTTTGGTTAACAAATTGCTGTGGTACATAGCAGCAGCCAATGCGTTCGTATATTTGGTGCGTTATGGCGTTCTTGATTGGGCTCCTACCTATTTGAAGGAAGCAAAAGGTTTCTCTATTGCTGAAACCGGTTGGGCTTACTTCGCGTATGAATATGCCGGTATTCCCGGAACACTTATCTGCGGCTGGCTAAGCGACAAAATTTTCCGCGGGAAGCGCGCCCCCGCTACTATTTTGTACATGATGCTGGTGCTGATTGCAGTAGTGGTTTACTGGAAAAATCCCCCCGGCCATCCATCTATCGATCATCTTGCATTGATTGCGATCGGGTTCCTGATCTATGGTCCCGTGATGCTCATAGGTGTGCATGCACTTGAACTTGTTCCCAAAAAAGCGGCTGGCACGGCTGCCGGGCTTACCGGGTTATTCGGTTACCTCGGAGGGGCGCTGTTTGCCAACATCGCCATGGGATATGTTGTGGATGCATGGGGCTGGGATGGCGGTTTCTACGTGTTGATCGCGGCTTGTATCCTTGCAATAGGCTTTACGGCCATCGCCTGGCGGAAAGAAAGGAGTTAAAACAAAACTGACATATACAATCTTTAACAAACCCAGAATGTTGTTTATGAAAATTTCTACGACTGCTTCAGGGGGGAAACAACAACTGCTCCGCTTACTGGGAACAGTGCTTCTCCTGATGGTGAACATGGCCTTGTTCGCCCAGCAAAAAAAGATCACCGGAACGGTGACCAATCCCAACGACAATAAACCCATCCCAGATGTGAACGTTCAGGTGAAGGGTACCAGCAGGGGAACCACATCTAACGAAAAGGGAGAATTCTCTATTAATGCAGCGGAGAACGAAACGCTGGTATTTTCCGCCATCGGCTTCCAGGTGAGAGAAGTAAAGGTTGGTAAGCAGGATAGGCTGAGTGTACAACTTCTTGGTACGGCGAATGAACTGGAAAATGTAGTGGTGACCGCCCTCGGTATTAAGCGGGAAGAAAGAGCGCTGGGCTATGCCACCACCACCGTGCAGGGAGAACAACTGACCAACGCGATGGCCAGCAACTGGACCGATGCCCTTTCAGGAAAAGTAGCAGGACTTAACCTCGTGCGCTCCAACAGTGGCCCCACCGGTTCCAACAAAATCATACTCCGTGGTGAAAACAACCTTACCGGCGACAACGAAGCTTTGCTGGTGGTGGACGGTGTGATCATGAACCAGGGAAGTGGCAGAAGAACAGCCATTTCAGGAGAAAGCGCATACGGTACCAGCAGCGACAACATGCCCGCCGACTATGGAAGCGGCATCAATGATATCAACCCCGAAGACATTGAAAGCGTAACGGTGCTGAAAGGCCCCGGTGCCGCTGCCCTCTACGGCCAGCGCGCTGCGAACGGTGCCATCATCATCACCACCAAATCAGGCGCAAGCAAAAAGAAAGGATGGGGCATAACACTCAATTCCAACGCCAATATTGAACAGGTGAACCGCTGGCCCGATTTCCAATGGGAATATGGTCAGGGACTGAACGGTGCCAACTATTATTCCCTCGGTACCTCGGAAGATGGCCCTTCCACCAGCGGAACTTCTTCCGCTTACGGACCACGTTTCGACGGACAAATGTTCTACCAATGGGATCCCGTAACCCAAACCAGGGGAACGGTAAGAACACCATGGGTGCCCTATAAAAATAAACTGAAGAATTACTTCGAAACCGGCAAAACACTCACCAATACCGTTAGTGTGGAAGGCGGTACGGAAAAAACTTCTGCCAGGTTCTCCTTCACCAATGTAACCAACAACTGGATCACACCCAATACAGGTTACAACAGAAATACCGTCGCCCTTTCCGTGAACACGAAAGTGAACGAGAAATTGCAGATCTCCGCTAAAGTAAACTACAACAACAAATGGAGTGATAACCTGCCCGGCGCGGGATACGGCAACCAGTCCATCATGTATTGGTTCATCTTCTGGCAACCCAATGCCGATATGGATTGGCTGAGAAGTTATTGGAGGAACGGCCAGGTTGGAAGGCAGATCGCTTACCCTTTCAGCACCTTCCCCGAGAACCCCTTTGCCATCGCGTACGAGTTCATCAACCGCTCCAACCGTCATGCTTTCAATGGCAACGTGCAGGCAACGTATAACTTCACGCCTGAACTTAGTTTGATGGTAAGAACGGGCATGGACTTCAGCTATGAGGCACGCGCCCAGGAAAGACCTTACGATGCCGGCTCCCGCTTGCCGAAAGGAAGCTTCCGCACGCAAAACATCTTCTCACAGGAAGCCACAACCGATTTCCTCCTGAAATACGCGAAGAAAATCAACAGCGACTTCGACTTCTCCATCACCGGCGGTGGAAGCGCTACCCGTAATAATTACAATAAGGATGAACTGCGGGCCGACTCCCTCACTTCTCCCGGTATTTATAGTTTCGCCAACAGCGCAGGACAAATCATTACACTGCCTTACCAGAGTGAGTACGCCATCAACAGCTTCTACGGCATCCTGACCGCAGGTTTCAGAAACTACCTGTTCCTGGACCTCACCGGCAGACAGGACTGGACAAGTGTACTCGCAACACCTGCAAGGACCGAGAACGCCGGGTTCTTCTACCCATCGGCTAACCTAAGTTTTGTATTGTCCGACCTCGTTACCATGCCCGCGTCTATCGATTTCGCCAAACTCCGCTTCTCCGCTTCAGGCGTAGGCAGCGGTGGTACAAGAGAATACCTCACTTCCTTCTATTATGTATCGCCCGGAAGTCAGTTCGCGGGAGGCCTAACCAACCCAACGGTACTGGCCAACCCCAACCTGAAACCACTCAAGACGATTACGTATGAAGTGGGCGCCAATGTGAAGTTGTTCAAAAACAGGTTAGGCTTTGATGTCGCGCTGTATGAAGGCAACACAAAGAACCAGATCCTTTCACGTGTAGTGGACAGGTCCAGTGGATACGCCACCGCGTATTTTAACGCCGGTCGTGTAAACAACAGGGGCTTTGAACTCGCGATCAACGCAACACCCGTGAACATCAAAAACGGGTTGCGCTGGAACACCAATTTCGTCTTCTCTTCCAACAGCAATAAAGTGGCGGAATTGCTCGATAGCTCTGTCGTATTAAGAACAGGACCCGTTGCCGGCGGACAGATCGTAGCGAAAGTAGGGGGCAGCATGGGCGATTTGTATGGAAGAGGTTATGTACGTTCCCCGGATGGACAGATTGTGTACGATGAAACCACCGGTTACGCGAAGATCAGCGAAGACGTGCAGTACCTCGGTAATACCATTCCCCGTTATAAGTTCGGTTTCAGCAATGATCTTTCTTACAAAAACTTCAGACTTAATTTCCTGTTCGATGCACAAATGGGGGCTGTAGCCCACTCGCTGATGCACTACAAACTGGCGGAGCAGGGGAAAACAACGAACACAATCCCAGGCCGCTATAATGGCATCATCGGTAATGGAGTGGTACTGGGCGCTGACGGAAAGTATGTGCCGAACACCACCATCGCTACGAACATTGATGAATACTACCGTTCCCACTGGGGCATCGACAATGGAGAAGGAAGTACTTTCTCTACCGATTTCGTCAAGTTCCGCGAAGCCCGCCTCGATTATTCCCTGAAAGCGAAGGCGCTGAAGAAACTTGGTTTACAGCGCGCCACCTTCGGGGTGTATGGAAGGAACCTGTTCATCTGGTCGCCCTGGCCAATGTTCGACCCTGAATTCGGTACGCTCGCCGGCACCGATATCGTGCAGGGTTTTGAAACGGCGCAGTTCCCTTCTACCAGAACCATCGGTGCCAACTTAGTAATCGGATTCTAAAATGATGACCATGAAAAAAATACTTCAACATATAACCGCCACACTCCTGTTGGGAAGTGTCGCGTTCAGTTCCTGTACTAAAGGTTTTACGGAAAAAAACACCAATCCGAACGCGGTGCCCGAAGCGCTGCCGCAACAATTGTTGCAGCCGTCCGTCGTGAATGCGATGACCTATAATATGATCCGCAACAGGAACTTCAACAACGAACTCATGCAGGTGACCGTAGACATGGGCGATGCGGAAGGACGCGTTTTCCGGTACGATTTCAGGTCGAACCTCTCGGATTATTTTTACAATGGATTGTATTCGCAGCTTACGGATATCAAAGACATCTACAAAGTAGCGAACACGGCACCCAACAGTAACTCATCTTACAGGGCCATTTCCCTGATCCTCCAAAGCTGGATCTATGCCAACCTCACAGATACCTTCGGAGATATTCCTTATTTTGAATCGAACCAGGGAAAGGATAGCCTGAACTTCGAACCGAAATTCGACGAGCAGAAAACGATTTACCTGGATATCTTCAGCAAACTCGAGCAGGCGAACGAATTGCTGAAATTGGATACCGCCATTATTGGCGCGAGTGATCCCATCTACGGCGGCAATATTTCCCGCTGGAGGAAATTTGGAAACTCTTTATACCTGCGTTTGCTGCTGCGTATTTCTCATAAGCCTGATGTGGCTAATGACTGCATCGCTAAAATCAGGGAAATACTGGAAACCAATTCCGCAAACTACCCGGTAATAGCCAACAATGACGAGTCTGCCATTGTAAGATGGATTGGAGGCGGCGCACTCAACTCCCCCTACCTTACGGTGCGGGAGCAGGATTTTCGTCAACCTGCTATCGCGAGTTTTTTTATCGATAACCTTGTAAACTGGCGCGATCCGCGTATTGATCCCGTTTTGGGAACAAGTGGGGTGAACAGGTGGCGCATCGCGGCGTTCCAGGGTTCTTTCCAGGGCGTGCCCAGCGGCTACCATCCCAACGAGAACCCGGAAAAGAAATCGTATTTCTATTCCACCAACCAGACCGTTTCCGGTAACCCTGCGCCCACTTTAATGAACGATCCCATGACGGGCATTATCATGAACTATGCAGAAGTGGAGTTCATCCGTGCAGAAGCAGCCTTACGGGGATGGACAACCGCATCGCCAGCCACACATTATAACCTCGGCGCCGAAGCGGCCATCAAATACTGGATACCCACCTGGGCCGTGGCCATCCAGAGTTTCCTGGAAGCTGCCGATATTCAGTGGAATGATGCTGAATCTTTTGAAGAAAAACTCGCAAAGATTCATCTGCAGAAATACTACGCGCTGTTCCTTGTCGACTATCAGCAGTGGTTTGAATACAGAAGAACCGGGTATCCCGTTCTGCCGAAAGGCGCGGGACTCCAAAACGGTGGCATCATGCCGGCAAGGATGAATTACCCGGTATATGTCCAATCTACAAACCCAACAAATTACCAGATAGCCGTGGAGCGCCAGGGCGCGGATAATATGTCTACACAGGTTTGGTGGCAGCGGCCTTAATCAGGTAATAATCAAAAAAACATTAAGTATGAAAAAGCTACTTTATATATCACTTGTTCTGGCAATGGCCGTGGTAACAGGTTGCGATAAGAACGGCAATTACGGTGGCGGAACAGTAAGTCCTTATATTGCCATTTACGATGTGCGCGGCATTTACAAAGGGGAGGCGGTAAAGCTTAACCCACAGAACATGTTCGGCGCCACAAAACTGGCCGCTACGGTAGTGTCGGACCATTCTGGCAACAACCTTCCGGAGGGACTGGTATTTGTGCAGGATGCCCGTCGCCTCGATGCTTTGCGGGGTATTGCATTAAAGATTGGTAGTGAAGCAACCGGTTATGTTCCCGGAGATTCCGTGCATGTGGAACTGAACGGCGCCACCCTTACCAATGAGGGCGGCCTGCTGATGGTGACTGATATTCCCAAAGGCGGCATCACCAAAGTTTCTTCAGGAAATTCATTACCGGTGGTGCGGGTACCTATCAACAAAATACTGGAGCATCCCGATTGGTATGAAGGAACATTGTCGGTAATCGTGAAGGGAAGTTTTAATCCGCTGCCCGCGCCTACAGATGTGTTCTCCGGACAAAAAATGCTGAACGATGGTTTCGGTGATATTACGTTGAATACGTTGCCAGGCTCCTCCATCGCCAACGATGTGTTGCCTTTCAGCGCCAATTATTATGGCATTGTACTCAACACTTTCAGTGCGGCTGGTGATACCATTCCCGAGTTCAGGGTCCGCAAGGCGGATGATATTGTAGTGCTGAGTTCAGAAATAAACATCGTGCCCATGGTGATCTCCGGGTTTTTAAGTGACGCGAACGGCAGCGATAACAATTATGAATACATCCAGTTGCTTGCTACACGTGATATAGATTTTTCCGTTACACCGTATTCCGTGGTTACCGTAAACAATGCCAATGCGTCTACGCCAACGGGTATTCCGGTAAATGGATGGGCCATGGGGGGACTCCGCACTTACAAAATGGATCTTACCTCAGGGTTTGCGGCCAAAGGAACTTATTTCTATATCGGAGGCTCTATGAAAGTGATCAATGGCAGTGGTTCCACGAACATCAGTTCTGCCAATTGGATTCGTTCTTTCCATTATGGAAATACGGATGGGGACGGGTTCGGTACCAAAACCAGCAATCTGCTTGCCAACAGTGGAAACGCTTCCGGAATAGCTGTTTTTGCGGGCACTAACGTTACGAAAGATACTAAGCCGATTGATGTGGTTTTTGTAGGTGCCAGCGGAACGATATACTCCGCGGGACCACCACAAGTGGGCTTTAGGATAGGAGATACGGATTACTATGATGTGAGGAATCCTATCACGCTGGAGGATCAGCCTTTTTACAGATCCGGCTCCAATACACTGAGCCTGGTGTATGGCGGGATATCCACCGGTTATTTCAACCTGCTGGGGGGAGAATACAATCCCGTTCTCGGTAAATGGGTGAAGGCCAGGTCGCAGGTCGTACTTCCGCTTAGTGCCACTTCCACACTTACCGATATTGAAACGGAAGGAGCCACGAAACTGAAAGAATAACATGATTGCATAGGGCGGTACGGGCTTACAACGAGCATCCGTACCGCCTTTCTTCAATTTAAAAAGTAAAAAGTATTTTTTAATGAAACACGCTGAAGGACCAAGCGCTTTTCGCGAATATTTTCGTTCAAAATGAACTAATACACTTAAAACAATTCCCGGCATAAACTTCTAAGCAACCCGCACAATGAAAAGAAGATCGTTTATCATCCGCTCCCTCTTACTTACCGGGGGCGTATTGCTCACAGGTTACCAGTTCGTTTCCGCCAACGTTAAAAAGGCGGTGAAAAAGAACCCGAAGTCTATTCTGAAGGAAAAGAAGCGGGTTAAAGGGAAAGTGGTGGGCAATGGAAAAGGCATTGCCGGCGTAGTAGTGAGCGATGGCTTCTCGGTGTTGAAAACGGATAAGAATGGCATGTTCGATTTTACCATGCACACCGATGCGCGTTTCGTATTTCTTTCCACGCCATCCGGCTACGAATTTCTTCAGAACAAAGGCATCACAAAACATTATGTTCCCGTAGGTGAAATAACGGATCAGGAAGTGGTTTTTTCACTGGAAAAACTACCGGTATCCGACGAAAAGCATTCCTTCCTCATCTGGGCTGATCCGCAAACCAAAACAAAAGCGGACGTTAAGAAGATGATGACCCAAACCGTTCCCGATGTCATCAAACTGAAAAATGAAATGCCTGCCGGAACACTGCTCCACGGCATTACCGTAGGCGATATTGTGTGGGATACCCTCGATATGTTTCCCGATTACGCAGGTGCCGTCGCTGAAATGGGCTTACCGTTCTTTCAATGTATGGGCAACCACGATATGGACCTCGAAAAAGGAGGGGACGAAACTTCAGATGTTACGTTCAACCAACATTTCGGCCCCTCGCATTATTCGTTTAACCGCGGGAAAGTACACTATGTAGTATTGGATAACGTGCGTTACCTTGGAAAAGCGCGCGAATACGATGGCCATATTTCCAACCAGCAACTGGCCTGGCTGAAAAAAGATTTATCCTTCGTTCCCAAGGATCACCTGCTGGTATTGTGCGCCCATATTCCCATCCTGAAAGCCACGAAGAACAAGGAAATATTGCTGAACATCACGAAAGGGTATAAGATGCACCTCATGACAGGACATACCCATATCAACCGGAACACCATAGAAAGAGGCGTTTTTGAACACAACCACGGCACTGTTTGCGGTCCTTGGTGGGTGGGAAGGATTTGTGGCGATGGAACGCCCGGTGGATACGGCGTGTATGAAGTGGATGGAACGGAACTGAAGTGGTACTACAAATCTACCGGTATGCCAGCCGATCATCAACTGGAATTGAAAACACAGCAAAGCCAGTCCGGTGAAAAGGAATTGCTGGTAAACGTATGGAACCACGATCCGGAGTGGAAGGTAGAATACTGGCTGGATAATACTTACAAGGGAATGCTGCGCCAGCAGGAAGGTATGGATCCGGAAACTGTTATGTTGTATCTTGGCAAAGAACTGCCGAAAACCCGGGGCTTCGTGGAACCCAATAAAACGGAACACCTCTTCACCGCCGCGCTTCCACAGAAAGCCGTCAGCGTGAAAGTGGTGGCCACCGACAGGTTCGGTAAAAAATATTCAGTGGAAAAAAAGGTTTAAATTTTATGAAAAAGATTTGCTTCGCCCTCGCTACACTCGCTACTTTAAATGCAACTGCACAGGCCAAATGGGACAGTACCCACCGGCCCGCCAACTTTGAATTGAAAGTGGCCCAGTTCAAGTCCTATCCCGATAGTAAAAAGGATATCGTGTTCCTGGGCAACAGTATTACCGATGGCTCCGATTGGAATGAATTACTCAGTGAACCACGGGCAAAAAACAGGGGCATCAGCGGTGATATCACCTATGGTGTACTGGAAAGACTTGATGAAGTGATAGAAGGACAACCCGCGAAAGTATTTATTTTAATAGGGGTAAACGATATATCCCGCAACATACCCGACAGTTGTATTATCGCCAATCACCGGAAAATGGTTGAACGCATTAAGCAGGGAAGTCCACGCACGAAGATCTACCTGCAAACCATTCTGCCTGTGAATAATGATTTCACGAAGTTCCCCAACCACTACAATAAGGACGAACATATTGCCGCGGTGAACGCCGCCATGAAGGAACTGGCCGCCAGAGAAGGCGCCACACTGATCGACCTGAACACCGCGTTTCAAGACGAAAAAGGGAAACTGAAGAAAGAATTTACTTACGATGGATTGCACCTCACCGCAGCGGGATACCTGCACTGGAGAAATATCCTCAAAGCCGGAAACTACCTGAAATGAAAAATGTGCTTTTTGTTGGAACAGCCTTGTTCACTTCCGTTGTTGCGTGTAATACACCCAAAAACAGCGTGGTTTCCTCCGTTTCCTTCCCGTCTTTTTCTGCTGAAGGACACCGTGGCGCCAGAGGGCTGATGCCGGAAAATACCATCCCCGCCATGAAAAAAGCCATCGATATGGGCGTTACTACCCTGGAGATGGATGTGGTGATTTCGAAGGATAAAAAAGTAGTGGTGTCGCACGATACCTACTTCCACCAGGATTTTTGTCTTACGCCCGAAGGGAAGACCATGACGAAAGAAGACGCGTTCTCCCGGGCCCTCTATGCCATGAACTACGACAGCATCACAAAATATGATGTAGGCTCGAAACCGCACCCCGGCTTTCCCCGCCAGGAGAAAATGAAGGTGCACAAACCTTTGCTGGAAGACCTGATTGCCGCATCAGAAAGTTATGCCGCAGAAAAAGGCCACGCGCCGCTCTGGTACAACATCGAAATCAAGACCCAGTCCGGAAAGGATGGAACGCACCACCCGTTGCCGGAGGAATTCACTGATCTGCTGGTGGCTGTCCTGAAAAAGAAAGGCATAGTAAACCGAACCGTGATTCAATCGTTCGATATCCGCACTATCCAGGTGGTGAACAGAAAATACCCGGGTATCAGAACGTCTTATCTCGTGGATGCGAAGGAGAAAAGAACCCTGAGCGAGCAGTTGAAAACACTGGGTTTCACGCCGTTTATTTACAGTCCCAATTACAAAATGGTAACGGCGGCGCTGGTAAAGGAATGCCACGCCTTAGGAATGAAGATTATTCCATGGACGCCTAACACGTTGGAAGAAATCAGGCAGTTGAAGGCTTTGGGCGTAGATGGGATTATTACAGATTATCCGGATTTGTTTGGGGCATTGTGATTTTTTTTCACGCAAAGACGCAAAGGAGCAAGGACGCAAAGCGTTGTTTGTATTTGGCGCGGTTTAATTTTGGGTTTTATTTTTTCTCCGTCCATTAGCAACTAGCCCAACAACCACTCCTTGCGTCCTTGCTCCTTTGCGTCTTCGCGTGAAATACTTCTTTATACCACTAAAACCCTTTCTTCCCCGCAATCTTCCCATTAATATAATCTATCTGCTCCTGAATAGCCGCCCCATTAGCACCGGCTTTCAGTTTCTCCTTCTTGGTAACGATTGTTTTCAGGTAACCGTTCAGCAGGTTCTTCACAAAATCCACCGATTCCGGTAACATGTCTCGGAAACCGATCACAGCATCCACACCTTTTTTCACCTTGGCAGTTTCGGAAATAGTGGCCAGGTAATCGCAGAAGCGGGGGGTAAGGTCGAATTTCTGTTGGTTAGGTGGCATTCCGGCATATGCTTTGGCCACGAAATCAAAATCTGCTGCAGTGCCGTATTTGATGAAGATGTCGGATACCACGGCGGCCAGTTTGCCTTTCGCGTCGCCGCTTTGTTTTTTCGCTTCTTCTTTGGCTGCTTCCAGGTTCAGGAACTGCAATCCTTCCAGGGCTTCTCCGGCAACGGAGTAGGAGGAATCTTTCAGGGCTTTTCTGAACATGCCTTCGTATTCCGATTTTTTTAATCCGGCAAGAATTGAAAGGGCGGAAGCGCGGACAGGTGCGGATTTATCTTCCACCGCAAGTTTAAAGATATCCTGTTCGTAGGCTGCGGTATTCATCTTTTTCTCCTTCATTTCATCCAACACATATTTGCGGAGTCCGTAGAATGGATCTTTCAACGCTTTGACGAGCACTTCTTTCGATATATCAGAAGAGCGGTTCAGCAGGAAGTGATCGATGGCCTCTTTGCGGTCCATATAGTTTTTAGCGCTCATAAACTGGGCGCGGAAACCGGCATCACCTTTATTGTCTTTCTTTTCGCAGAGCAGCATTTTGTCGGCGTCCACGTTAATGTGTTCGGGCTTTGATTGGTAGCTGAAACTGAAGGTATCGGCTTTGGCGGAGAGGTTCACTTGGTAGCGTGTAGCCTTTCCTTTTTCATACACATCAATGGCGATGGGCAGGAAGAACAGTTTGTCTTTTTGTGTTTGCTGAACGATTACACTGGCTTTTTTAGCTGCGTCGTCGTGCACATAACTGATGTCAAGTTTCGGGTGACCGGCACCAAAATACCATTGGTTAAAGAACCAGTTCAGGTCCTTGCCACTTACTTCTTCCATGGCCAGTCTCAATTGATGGGCTTCGGCCGCTTTGAACTTGTTCGCGTTCAGGTAGGTGCTGAGTGAACGGAAAAACGCGCTGTCTCCTATATAATTGCGTAGCATGTGCAGGATGCGTCCGCCTTTGTTGTAGCTCACGGCATCGAACATGTCTTCTTTGTCGCGGTAGTAAAAGCGTACGAGGTCCTTTTGTTCGCTCTGGCTGAAGAGGTAGCCCGTCATATCTTCCAGGTTGTGGTCGTCGGCCTTGTCCTTACCGTATTTGTATTCATACCAGAGGTATTCGCTGTAGTTGGCGAACGATTCATTCACGGTGAGGTTGCTCCAGCTTTCGGCCGTTACAAGATCACCGAACCAGTGGTGAAAAAGTTCGTGGGCGATGGTGCTTTCCCAGCGGTTGCCATCCACCAGTTCTCTTCCGTTTTGTTGCGCGGATTCTCCGTGCAGGGTGGCTGTGGTATTTTCCATGGCGCCACTTACATAATCACGTGCAGTGATCTGCGCATATTTCACCCAGGGATATTCCACCCCAAGGACCCGTGAAAAAAACGCCATCATTTCGGGGGTATCACCGAATATCTTTTTGGCGAAGGGGGCGTATTCCGGCTCTACATAATAGCTTACTTCTTTTCCTTTGTACACGTCCTTCACCACGGCATAATCACCTACCCCCATAAAGAAGAGGTAAGGCGCGTGGGGTTGCTCCATTTTCCAGGTATCGGTGCGGGTACCGTCGCTGTTCTTCTTCTGCGCAGCCAGTTTACCGTTGGAAAGCGTGATGAACTTTGCCGGAACGGTCATGGCTATCTCCTGTGTTGTTTTTTGATTGGGGCGGTCGATGGTGGGGCACCATACGCTGGTGGCTTCTGTTTCGCCTTGCGTCCATATCTGTGTGGGCTTGTCCTCTTTTCCTTCCGGATTGATGAAATACAGGCCTTTTGCATCCGTGATTGCCGCGCTGCCTTTCGTTTTGAATTCGTTTGGTTTCGCGGTGTACTCTATATATAAAGTGTAATCTTCATTGCCTTTGTAAGCTTTGTCCAGTTGGATGGAAAGTTCCAGCCCGTCATATTCATACGTGGCTTTCTTTTTGCTGCTGCCTTTTACAATGCTTACGGAATGGATGTCCATGCCTTTCGCGTCCAGCACAACTTTGTCGGAGGTATAAAAGTGGGGATGCAGGGTAATCCAGACTTTCCCCTTCATTTGACTGTTGGGGAAATCGAAACTGGCATCCAGTTTAGTGTGCACCAGGTCGTGCTCCAGCGTAGCGCTGGCACGGTACATTTTTTTCCAGGTATCGTTCTGTTGGTTTTCTTCAGGGCCCTGTGCTGTGGCGCAGAAAGAAGCTGCCAGGAGGGCGCAGATGATCGGTAATCGTCTCATAATAATGCGTTAAAGTGCGCCGAATGTACTTAAAAATAGTCCACAAAACCTGCTGTAAATGTTAAATGGTAGCCGCATTTCAGATAGCTTTGTGGTAATTTCACTGCGAACGAAGGAATTTTTATATGAACAAACTCAACGGGATCATTCTTCTTACCGGGTTAACGTTGTC
>CAMLPA010000033.1 GCA_946481605.1 uncultured Flavihumibacter sp.
TCGAAGACGAGAACCAGCGCGGACTGGCGCACTTCGTGGAACACATGGCCTTTAACGGTACCCGTGATTTTCCAAAGAATACATTGATCGATTACCTGCAGAAGGCAGGGGTGAAATTCGGCGCCGATATCAACGCGTACACCAGCTTCGATGAAACAGTGTACCAGCTTCCTATTCCAACCGATACGCTTGCGGTTTTCGAAAGAGGTTTTGATATGCTGCTGAACTGGGCTGGTTTCATTTCTTTCGATCCGGAAGAAGTGAATGCGGAAAGAGGGGTGATCCTGGAAGAATCGCGCCAGCGTGGGAAGAACGCCCAGGAAAGGATGCAACAACAGGCGTTGCCCATTCTGTTCAACAATTCCCGCTACGCGGAACGTATCCCCATCGGGAAGGAAGATGTCCTGAAATCCTTTACCGTGGAGACAATCAAAAAATTCTATAAAGACTGGTACCGGCCCGACCTTCAGGCGATCATCGCTGTTGGTGATTTTGATGCCGACCAGGTGGAACGCTGGATCAAAGAAAAATTCGCGGTCCTGAAAAATCCCGCGCAACCGCGCCCACGGACTAAATATGAAGTAGGCGACCACGCGGAAACTTTTGCGAAAGTGATCACCGATAAAGAGTTTCCTTATACCGTAGCGCAAGTAGTGTACAAATCCAAAACAACACCCATCACCACCGCAGCAGGTTTCCGCGAGCAAATCCGTACTGAACTGTTCAATACCATGATGGCTGCAAGGATCCAGGAAGCTACCCGCAAACCGGAAACACCGTATTTCTTCGCCCAGAACGCCATATCACCCTTCCTTGCGGGATTGCAGGCTTACCTGTCCATTACCGTTGCGAAGAATGGCCAACTTGATAAAGCGGTGACCGCCGTGTTGGAAGAAAATGAAAGGATCCGCCGTTTCGGGTTTACCCAAACCGAACTGGATCGCGCTAAAAAAGACCTGCTCACCCAAAGGGAGAGTGCCTATAAAGAGAAAGACAAAACGAAGTCGGCCGCTTACGTGGCCGCTTACCAGGGTAATTTCCTCACGGGTACCGCCGTGCCGGGTTCGGATTATGTCTATAATTTCTACAAGAAGACAGTGCCCGAAATCCAATTGAAAGAAGTGAACGAACTGATCAATACATTTGATCAAAAGAAGAACAGAGTAGTATTGGTGCAGGCGCCTTCTAAAGACAGCGCCGGCCTTCCTTCGCAACAGCAACTGCTCGATTGGGTGAATACAGACCTCAGTTATGTAAAAGCTTACGAGGATCAAAGCACTAATGAGCCTTTGCTCGCCACAATACCCACAGGCACTAAAGTTACTGCCACCAAAGCTTTCAGTACAATTGGCGCGGAGTTGATTACCTTGGGCAACGGCGTACGCGTATGGCTGAAACCTACTGACTTCAAGAACGATGAGATCAGGTTCAGCTCTTATAGCTTCGGTGGAACTTCTATCGTTGATGAAAAGAAATTGCCTTCCATCTTGATGGCCGAAAGCATTATGGGACAAAGTGGTGTGGGCAAATTTGAGCCTACCGTTTTGGGGAAAATGCTTACCGGGAAAAACGTGGGGGTATCGGCTTATGTTTCTGAAACAAGTGAAGGAGTTGCAGGAATGGCCACACCAGCCGATATTGAAACTGCCCTGCAACTGGTGTACCTCTATTATACCGCACCAAGAAAAGATACCACAGCTTTCAGAACAGCTATCGCAGAAACGAAGTACATGCTGCAGAACAGAGCGCTTGATCCTACAGCGGTATTCAACGATACGTTGAGCGCAGTGATGACCGGCTACCATCCCCGCAGGGCAAATCTTACCATGGAAATGCTGGACCAGGTATCGTTGGATGAGGTGGTGAACATCTACAAAGATCGTTTTGCCGATGCCTCTGATGCTGTATTTGTATTCGTGGGCAATTTTGATAAGGCGAAACTGCTGCCGTTGCTTGAAAAATACATTGGCGGATTACCTTCCACCAACAGGAAGGAAAGTTTCAGCAACCTGGGCATCCGCCCATTGCCGGGGGCTGTGAAAAAGACCGTGTACAAAGGACAGGACGATAAAAGTGTGGTGGAACTTATTTTCAATGGTCCCTGGAAATGGTCACCCGCCAATAACCTGCGCCTGAGCGCACTTACCGAGATCATCAACATCAAGATGGTGGAGCGTCTGCGCGAAAAAGAAGAAGGTGTGTATTCACCTTCTGTTTCCGAAAGTTATTCCAAGTTGCCTGAGCAGCGTTTTACGCTTTCTATCTCTTTTACCTGTGATCCTAAAAATGTGGACAGACTGATAGAAGCCGCATTGGATGAAATCAGGAAAATTAAAAAGGATGGTCCTTCAGCTACCGACTTGCAGAAGTTCAAGGCGGAAGAAAGACGGGCGCATGAAGTGCGCATTAAAGAGAATGGTTATTGGATGAATTATCTCTTACAGCAATCGAGGAACGGTGAACCTGTTGAGGAGATGAACAATTACCTGGCGGAACTGGAACAACTTACACCCGCTTCATTGAAGCAGACGGCACAGTTACTGAATGAACAGCAACTGATCAAAGCGATACTGATGCCGGAGAAAAAATAATTCAATCAGGACCTGTTACGTAGGGAGGATTCTCTGATCAGCAGGTCCGATTTCAGGATGATGGAAGAAGTGGCTGAAAGCGAACTCACCCCTTTAAGGTGGTTGATCAGGTTACGGGCGGCCACTTCGCCCACTTCCACACCGGGATAATTGATGGTGCTGAGGCGCGGCTCCATGAGTGTGCTGATCTCGTCATTATTGAAGCCGATCACCGCAATATCTTCAGGGATACGGAATCCCAGTTGTTTCAGGGTCTGCATACAAACGGCCGCAGTGAAATCGCCTGCGGCGAACAGCCCGTCGGGACGGGGATTCATTTCCGCGATGCGCTTACTTACATTTACAGCATCATCCCGGTCCATATCTGTTGTAAAAACGAATTCATCGTTGAAGGGGATGCCGTGGTCTTCCAATGCTTTCCGGTAGCCTTCATAACGCAGCGCATACACGTTACGGGTATTGCTTCCTGTAATGTGTACAATGCGTTTGCATCCCTGTTCTATCAGGTGGCGGGTGGCGGTATAGCCTGCTTTAAAGTTGTCGATGATGATCTTCGTGCCCGCGCTGCTTTCTTCCACACGGTCGAAGAACACGACGGGAATATTTTTCTGAAGGAAACAATCGAAATGAGAAAGATCGGGAGTATCGAAAGCGAGTGAGGCGATCAGGCCATCCACTCTTTTATGGAAAAGGTTTTCCACGTTCGCTACTTCTTTGGCCCCGCTTTCCGCGGAGTGGCCGATCAGGATGTCATAGTTTTCCGCGGCGGCGATTTTTTCGATCCCGGCCAATACGGATACCATAAAATAGCTGTGCAGTTCGTGCATCAGCACGCCAATGGTATGGGTTTTTTGCTTGCGCAGGTTACTGGCGAAGGCATTGGTACGGTAGCCCATTTCGCGGGCCTTGGTCACAATTTTCTTCTTGGTGGCCTGCTTCACCGCCGGGTGATCGCTCAGGGCGCGGCTCACCGTTGCGGAAGAAAGTTTTAACTCCCTGGCAATATCGTATATGGTTACTTCCCGTTGAATCATCTTTGGCTGAATATGGGCCAAATGTAGTTAAAACAAGGGTTTGTATTTGAAATCCGTTTCAAATCCTTAAAATGCAGGAACCAATTTCCTGGCCCGATGGAATAGAAATTACTGGAGTTTCACCCTGAATGTCCCGTTTGATACTGTTATTTGGTTGTTGCTAATATCTGCAAGTTTGCCTTTGAACGTGCCAGATATTTCCGAATTGGATATGGCCACTATGGTAAGTTCGAATTCGCCTTCAGGAGAAAATACTGATGAATATTGGTTATCCATTGATGTGGCAAGTGAAAAGTCCATCGAATATTTATTGGTACCTGCTCCACTTTTAAATGTACTTGGCGCAAGCGGCGCTGCTCCTATTTCCCCGGTGAAAGTCACCTCAGATCTGGGAAATCCTGCGGCGGATTGACCTACTGTAAGGGAGTAAATTGGGAAGCCCAGAGCATTATTCTTAAACCCGATAACAAACCCCTTTAATTCTTTACGTTGTCCGTTTTCCGTGTAGCTCAAGTGATATCCGCCTGGAATGGTGACCGCTCCTCCACCAGTATTGCTTCCTCCACCCGTATTACTTCCGCCTCCGGTATTGCTGCCACCTCCGGTATTACTTCCTCCTCCGCTATTATTTCCCCCACCAGTATTATTTCCACCGCCAGTATTACTCCCTCCTCCGCTATTATCCACAGGATCTCCAACTTCGAAACTTTCTTCTTTTCCACAGGATGTGGCGATAAGGCTAACAAAAAACAGGGCTGTAAGAATGGAACGCATTGTTATAAGGTTTGAATGAGGGCAAAATAATGAATTTGAATAAAAAACAGGCAACCGCTATGGAAAATACCCATATCTGTTGCCTGTTGAATATTGGAAGTGTGTTGGCGTTATTTCGCCAGTTTCGCTTTCAGGTTCTGGTCCAGTGCGTCGAGGAACTCTTCGGTGTACAGGTAATGTTCACCGTGGTTCACTTTGTTGCCATGGATACAAACGGCGAGGTCCTTGGTCATTTTACCGCTTTCCACGGTTTCAATGCAAACCTGTTCCAGGGCCTGGCAGAAATCGATCAGTTCCTGGTTGTTGTCCAGGCGGCCACGGAATTCCAGTCCACGGGTCCACGCGAAAATAGACGCGATGGGGTTGGTGGAAGTGGGTTTTCCTTTCTGGTGCTCGCGGTAGTGACGGGTAACGGTGCCGTGCGCGGCTTCCGCTTCCATGGTTTTACCGTCGGGTGTAACCAGGGTGGAGGTCATGAGACCGAGGGAACCGAAGCCCTGTGCCACGGTATCGCTTTGTACGTCGCCATCGTAGTTCTTACAGGCCCATACAAAGTTACCGTTCCATTTCAGGGCGGAGGCCACCATGTCGTCGATCAGGCGGTGCTCGTAAGTGAGTTTTTCTGCGTCGAACTGCGCTTTAAACTCGTTTTCGTACACTTCCTGGAAGATATCTTTGAAACGGCCATCGTATTTTTTAAGGATGGTGTTCTTGGTGCTGAGGTAAAGCGGCCATTTTTTGATAAGGGCCTGGTTGAAGCAGGCGCGGGCGAAACCACGGATGGATTCATCGGTATTGTACATGGCCAGCGCCACGCCGTCGCCTTTGAACTGGTACACTTCGTGCTCGATCACTTCTCCGTTTTCACCTTCAAATTTGATGGTGAGTTTGCCTTTCCCTTTCACCACAAAATCGGTGGCGCGGTACTGGTCGCCGAATGCGTGACGGCCAATGCAGATGGGCGCTGTCCAGTTGGGTACCAGGCGCGGTACATTAGAGGTAACGATAGGCTCACGGAAAACCGTTCCATCAAGGATGTTACGGATCGTACCATTGGGGGATTTCCACATTTGCTTCAATCCAAACTCTTTTACGCGTTCTTCATCCGGCGTAATGGTGGCGCATTTGATGCCCACACCGTATTGCTTGATGGCGTTGGCCGCGTCAACCGTAACCTGGTCGTTGGTCTGATCGCGGTATTCCATGCCAAGATCGTAATATTTGATGTCCAGTTCCAGGTAGGGAAGGATCAGCTTATTCTTGATAAAGGACCAGATGATCCTCGTCATTTCATCTCCATCCAGTTCTACAACGGGATTTGCTACTTTGATTTTTTGTGCCATAGCAGTGGTTTTTTAAATGTTGTTCAAACAAAAGTCTGCAAATCTAATGGATAATCTAACACGAACAACCCCGGTATATATGGCACAAACCGGGTAAAACTTTGTAAAAAATACACATTGATGGGGCCAATAGTCTATTTTTGTTTTACCTAAAGCCAAAACTATTGAACCCTACTGAAGCGATATTCCAGTTCATCAGGAGGTTCATAAAGATCTCCGAAGAAGAAATGCACGAGATAACACCTTATCTCCAGGTGCGTTATTTCAACAAACGATCCATTGTGGTGAATAAAGGGGAGGTGGACCGCTATTTCAATTTTGTGATGGAAGGACTGGTGCGGAAATACTTCGTGCACAACAACAAAGAAATCAACCTGTACTTCGCGCGGGAAGGAGAGATCATCAGCAGCACCCGTTCTTTTATCCAGCAACAGCCTTCTGAAGTAATCCTGGAAACCCTGGAAGCCACTTCGCTGATTTCCATCCGTTTTGAGGACCTGGAAACGATCTATGCGCGTCATCCTTTTTTTGAAAGAATCGGCAGATTAGTCCTTTCCGACCAACTCATCATGAAAGATGACTGGGAAATGAGTTTGTTGAAAGAAACGGTGCGGGAAAGGTTTGTGAACTTTGTAAAACACCATCCCGACCTATTGCAGCGGGTTCCTCAAAAAATGCTTGCCTCTTTCCTGAATATAGAACCGGAAACGTTCAGCAGGCTGAAACACCTGTTGATGAAGCCCCCGGCAACGGACTAAAGATTTACGGCAGGTTCACCACCAGCACCGGCACCTTCAACTCATGCCGCACCGCGTTCACGGTTTCCCCATAGAGAATATCTTTAATGCCTGAATGCCCGTGTGCGCCAATCACCAATGCATTTGCATGATGCGCATGCACCAGCCTTACGATTTCCCCGGCACGCCTGTTGAAACCTAGTTCGTATTTTGCCTCCAGTCCCATACTGGTAAAACGTTCAGCGTATTGCTGCAGCCTTAGTTCATCTTCCCTCGTTTCATAATCATCCGTAACGGCGCCGTGTATACGCGCTGAAACGCTTTCTACCACATGAATCAGGATATAGGAAGCATTTTTTCCGCTGCCCAGGCCAATGGCGTGGGACAATAATTTTTCATCGTTCGAACTGAAATCCAACGCGATGGCAATGCGGTTATATACAGGAGCCAGTAGCGGAGCACCATGTGTGGCATCGTGTATCTGGATGCTGTTATCTTTTTTCTTCCGGGATGACATTAACGGATACACAACCGCGATCACCAGCAGCACGGCGAAAAGAATGGTGCCCGTAATGGCCAGCGCCTGCATGGGTAAACTTGCACTGCCCTGAACGTATTCCCAAACCATTTCGATCACCATCCGCAGGTTCAGGTACACGAGTACCGCCGTGATGAGCCAGGAAAAAAACTGTGTGAAGGGTTTGATGGCGAAGCTGCCCATCTTCTTTTTATCACTCACGAAATGAATGAGCGGGATGATGGCGAAGCCCAGTTGTAAACTCAGCAGTACCTGGCTGAACACGAGCAGGTTGTCCACTTCATTTTCTCCGGAGATAAGGATCACTGCAACTGCAGGACCAATTGCCAGTAAGCGCGTGAGTAACCGCCGCGCCACTGGGTTGATGCGCAACCTCAGGTAGCCTTCCATCACGATCTGGCCCGCCAGTGTACCTGTGATGGTGGAACTTTGTCCCGCCGCGATCAATGCCACCGCAAACAAGACGGGTGCCACGCCTGAACCGAGTAATGGCGCCAGCAGTTGGTGGGCATCGCGGATCTCCGCCACATCGGTGCGCCCGGTTTTAAAAAATACCGTGGCCGCTAATACGAGTATCGCCGCGTTCACCAGGAAAGCCAGGTTCAGCGCGATGGCGCTGTCGATAAAATTCAGTTTGAGGGCTTTTTTAATACCGGCTGCATCTTTCTTTATCTTACGGGTTTGCACCAGCGCCGAATGGAGGTAGAGGTTATGGGGCATTACAGTGGCGCCAATAATGCCGATGGCGATGTACAGGGCTTTCGTATCGGGAATAGTCGGGATCAACCCGCCGGCCACCTCACCAAGATCGGGCTTCGCGAGGATGATCTCGCCAAGAAAGGAAAGTCCGATTACGGCCACGAGTCCGATGATGAACGCTTCCATTTTCCGGATGCCCGCTTTCTGCAGGAAGAGCAGCAGAAACGTGTCGAGTACGGTGATGCCTACGCCCCAGATCAACGGGAGACCCGTGAGCAACTGGATACCGATGGCCATCCCCAGTACTTCTGCCAGGTCAGTGGCGGCGATGGCAAGTTCCGCAAGAACATAAAAGATGAAGTTCAGTCCTTTCGGGTACATCTCCCTGTTGGCCTGCGCCAGGTCACGGCCGCGGACGATGCCCAGCCTTGCGGAAAGGCTTTGCAGCACCAGCGCCATGATATTACTCATCAGCAGCACCCATACGAGGGAATAGCCGTACTGGCTGCCTCCGGCGATATCGGTGGCCCAGTTGCCGGGGTCCATATAGCCCACGCTTACGAGATAAGCGGGTCCGAAGAAGGCGAATATCTTTCTCCACCGCGTTTTGCGTTGGGAGGGGTCAACACTGCCATGTACTTCGCTCAGCGATACATCATCTTTGGTGTTCTGCATCATGTTCTAACGAATAAATTTCTGGCAACCTGTTCACTCACGGTAAAAGAGGGGAGGTTGCGTATTTTCACTTCCAGCGAATTGTCGAATCCGAATCTTTTTTTCACTTCTAACTTTGTACCCAGTTGAATGCTTTTGTGGGTGAGGAGTTCCAGCATATCGCTGGATTGGTCGCCCACATTACAGATTTCCGCGGAAACATTGAGGGGGAGGTCCAGTAAACTTAGTTGACAAGTAGTTTCCACGTTTCCATCTTTATCAGGAATAGGGTCGCCATGCGGATCCACTTTGGGAAAACCTAGGTATTCATCAAGCCGGTCCACCAATTTACGACTGGTTACGTGTTCCAGTTCTTCCGCTATTTCGTGTACCTCATCCCAGGTGAACTGCAACTTTTCTACCAGGAAATACTCCCACAACCGGTGCCGCCTGATCACCAGCAAAGCCAGTTTACTGCCCTCGCCGGTAAGGCGGAAACCCTGGTAACGTTCATAATGCACCAGTTTCTTCGCCTTCAACTTCTTCATCATGTCCGTTACGCTCGCTGGTTTGGTGGCCAGTTCCTGCGCCAGTTCATTCGTGGTCACGTTCCCTGCTTCCTGCTGCAGGTGATAAATGGCCTTGATATAATTCTCCTCGCTTACTGAATAATTCACGTGCTTTAAAAAAGGTTTTAGACAAATCTAAAAAATATTTCTGTTATATGCGCCGCTAAAAGATGGGGCTTTGCCGGAATATTATATTTTTAGCCCCTGTTTACAGGTTCAGGAACGGAGTGCAATGGTTCGTTCCGGCTGACCACCTAAAAAAAATCGGATGAAAAACTGTGCCTGGTTATTAGTGTTCGTTGCGTGGATGGCCATTGGATGTAAGGATAAAAAGAAAAGCCTGTCGGGAGAGGAGGAGATGACCATCTCCGACTTCATCACTTCTTTCGATGAAAGAGCGCTGCCTTTCAACCTGGAAGACACTTCGCTCAATAAAAAAGAACCGGATTCCCTCAAGATCGGTTATACACTTTTCACGGGGTTTGTTCCCGATACTATTTTCAGAAAAGAATTCGGCAAAGGCGTTAAACCCGCATTGTATCCTTTGGGAAGAATCAGTGTGAAGGATAAAGAGACCTACGTGATGATTAAAGCGGTTACCGCTAAAAGAAGGGCCGCCTATATTCTTGCTTTCAATGAATTGGACAGTTTTGTTACCGCAATGCCCCTGCTTAACGGCGAACGGGTTGCCAATACAGGTTTCAGTTCAGCCGTTGATAAACGCTATACCATTACTAAAACAAAGCTGCGCCGGCAATCTTCCGGAGAAATTCTTTACACCAAGGATGCCTACGTTTTCAACAGTGCCGGCGTTTTTACCCTGATACTCACAGAATCGAACGATGTTTCCAAGGTACAGGAAATGGTGATTAATCCCATCGATACCTTTCCCGCCAAACACAAATGGGCAGGCGATTATATCCAGAATAAGAAAAACTTCGTTTCCGTCCGCGATGGCAGGAACGACAAGGAAGTAGATTTCTTCATTCATTTCGAAAAATCAGGCGATTGTAATGGTGAACTGAAAGGCACCGCGAAGTTCATCGCTCCCAATATTGCCCAGTTCTCCGAACCCGGCGATCCCTGCGTACTTCAACTTAAATTCTCCGGATCTTCCGTTACTTTAAAAGAAGAAAAAGGCTGCGGCGCCTACCGTGGTATCAAATGCTTTTTCGAAGGAAGTTATACCAGGAAGAAGAAAAAGAAGTAATGCCGGATGACGGGATTGAATTATGTTTGCGTACTAAATACACATTAAATTTTTAAGATAATGAGTTTCAGAAATTACCGCGTTCCCTACACAACAGATGAAAGATATTCTAAAAAGATAGCCTATTTCTCCAGTGAGTTCGCGGTACACCAGCCCCTGAAGATATACAGTGGTGGCCTGGGGTTCCTCGCCGGATCACATCTCCGCAGCGCTTATGAACTGAAGCAGAACATGATTGGCATTGGTATTCTCTGGAAATATGGGTATTACGACCAGTCCAGGAACCAGGACCAGACCCTGCAGGTCACTTTCATGGAAAAGCAATACAGTTTCCTGGAAGATACCGGCATCCGTTTCCAGATCAATATCCACGATCATCCGGTTTGGGTAAAGGCTTACTACCTGCACCCCGATACTTTTAATACCGCGCCCCTGTTCCTGCTCTCCACAGACTTGCCGGAGAACGATTATGTTTCCCAGACCATCACGCACCGTTTGTACGATGCCAACACTGCTACCAAAGTGGCTCAGTACATCCTGCTGGGTGTGGGTGGCGCCAAATTACTGGACGAGATCGGCTTCAACCCCGACCTGCACCACCTCAATGAAGCGCATGGCCTGCCGGCGGCGTTCTACCTGTACCGCAAGTATTACAACAACATTGAAGAAGTGCGGAAGCGCCTGGTGTTCACCACGCACACACCAGAAGAAGCGGGCAACGAGCGGCACGATATCTACCTCTGCCACAAGATGAGTTATTTCTGTGGACTGAATATTGAAGAAGTGCGCGCGCTCACTGGCATCAACGACGACCAGTTCAACCATTCACTCGTAGCGCTCCGCTTCGCGAAGCTGGCCAACGGTGTATCACAACTGCATGGCAGGGTTGCGCGTGAAATGTGGAGCAAATACCAGGGTGTTTGTAATATCATCTCCATCACCAATGCACAAAACTGGAAATACTGGGCCGATAAGCAATTGTACCGTGCGGTGGATGAAAGCAACGATTTCATTTTCGACGACAGGAAGCGTTACCTTAAAAAACGCGCGTTCGATATCGTGGCCGATCAAACCGGGAAACTTTTTAACCCCGATGTATTCACGATTGTATGGGCGCGCCGTTTCGCAGGCTATAAACGCGCCGACTTCTTCACAAGAAACGAAGAGCGTTTCCGTGCGTTGATGAACAATACGAAATACCCCGTGCAATTCATCTGGGCCGGAAAACCTTATCCGCTGGACTATCCAGCCATCGGAGAGTTCAACAACCTGGTGCACATCAGCAAGCAATACCGCAATATGGCCGTGGTGATCGGGTATGAACTGAGTTTGTCGAAACGCCTGAAACAGGCCGCAGACTGCTGGCTGAACAACCCACGCGTGCCTCGCGAAGCTTCAGGCACAAGTGGTATGACCGCCGCCATGAACGGCGCTGTGAACTTCTCTACCGATGATGGATGGATCCCGGAATTCATCAACCACGGCAACAACGGTTTCGTGGTGCCTAAAGCCGATTACGCCAATATGCACGTGCAGGAACAGGACCAGTATGACCTGGATAAACTGTACGAAATACTGGAAAAACAAATACTTCCCCTTTATTACGAAAATAAAGATACCTGGCGCCAGATTTCAAAAAATGGTATGCGCGACGTGCGTTTCCAGTTCGATTCCAACCGGATGGCACACGAGTATTACGAGCAGTTGTATAAGTAACGTACCTTTGCGCCATGCATTACGTTTCAGCCGAAGGATTAACGAAGAGTTACGGTATCAATCCACTGTTCAGGAACATTTCGTTCCACATTAACGAAGGAGACAAAATAGCTTTGATCGCACGCAACGGGGTGGGGAAATCCACCCTGTTGCGCATTTTAAGCGGTACGGAAACACCGGATGAAGGAAAACTCTTCATTCACAAAGATGTTACCGTGGCGCTTTTTGAGCAGGACCCCAAATTTGACGAGGAAAAAACGGTATTGGAAAACATCTTCCACACCAATCACCCCGTATTAAATGTAATCCGGGAATATGAAGCCGCCGCCGAAAGTGAAGACGGTGAGGCCCTGGCCGAACTGTTCGGGAAAATGGATGACCTCAACGCCTGGGAATTTGAAGTGAAAGTGAAACAGATTCTCACCAAACTGAATGTGCACCACCTGCAACAAAAGGTGAGCGCATTGAGCGGCGGTCAGCGCAAACGTGTGGCGCTCGCGAAAACCCTCATCGATATTGGCTTCGACCACAAGCATACGCTGCTGATGATGGACGAGCCCACCAACCACCTGGATGTGGAAATGATTGAATGGTTGGAAAATTACCTTAACCAGGAAAACGTTACCCTGTTGCTGGTAACCCACGACCGCTATTTCCTGGATGCTGTTTGTGAAGAGATATGGGAACTGGAGCGCGAAAATATGTACGTGTACCGCGGCGATTACGAGAATTACATGGAACGGAAAGCAGCGCGTATCGACAGTGAACTCGCCAGCATCGACAAAGCCAAAAACGAATACAGAAAGGAACTGGAATGGATGCGCAAACAACCCAAAGCGCGTACCACCAAAAGCAAAAGCAGGCAGGATAATTTCTATGAAGTGGAATCCCGCGCCAAACAAAAAATTACGGATGCGCAGGTGCAACTGGAAGTAAAAATGAGTCGCCTCGGTGGAAAAATCATTGAAGCGAAAAAAGTATACAAAAGCTACGGCGATCTTACAATTCTGAAAGGATTCGACCACACATTCGCTAAGGGTGAACGCGTGGGCGTGATCGGGAAGAACGGCGTAGGAAAGAGTACTTTCCTCAATATATTACAGCAGTTGGAACCAGTGGATAGCGGTAAAATCAATGTGGGAGATACCGTCGTTTTCGGGAATTTTTCACAACAGGGATTGGTGATTAAAGAGAATCTTCGGGTGATCGAGTACGTGAAAACATTCGCAGAAAGTTTCCCGCTCGCTAATGGCGGCAGTCTGAGTGCGTCCCAGTTCCTCGAATTGTTTCTTTTCTCTCCCGATAAGCAATACACTTACCTGAATTCCCTGAGCGGTGGCGAAAAGAAAAGATTGCAACTGCTTACGGTACTTTTCAGGAACCCCAACTTCCTGATCCTGGATGAACCTACCAACGACCTGGACCTTCCCACGCTCAGCGTGCTCGAAAACTTCCTGAGTGAATACCGTGGATGCGTGTTGATTGTGAGCCACGACCGTTATTTTATGGACCGGCTGGTGGACCATCTTTTCGTTTTTGAAGGCGATGGTGTGGTGCGCGATTTCCCCGGAAACTACAGCAATTACAGGATCTGGCTGAAAGAAAATGAGAAGAAAGACAACAAATGGAACGACCTGGAAGAACACAAAAGAAAAGGTGGTTCCATTGAAGATGTGGCTGTGAAAGCGGCTACGCCGGAAAAGCCTGCTGATGCGCCTTCCAAAAGGAAAATGAGTTTTAAGGAGAAAAGAGAATTTGAGTTGCTGGAAGCAGATATCGCCAACCTCGAAAAAGAAAAAGCAGAAATTAACGAAAAATTGGCCGCGGGTTCCATGCAATATGAGGAACTTCAGGCATTGTCTGAAAGGATCGGCACGATCTCTGAACAGATAGAAATGAAAGAGATGCGCTGGCTGGAACTGAGTGAAATGAATTCCTGACTTCAAAAATTAAATATCCGGATATGAAAAAAGTAATCTTTACCCTCGCTGTATGTACGGTAACCCTGGGCGCTATTGCCCAGAACCCGCTTAAAAAACTGGGAGATATCGCCAATTCGGTGAAAAGCAATAAAGGCGCTGGATTGAGTACGGAAGAAATCGCGAATGGACTGAAAGAAGCGCTGAAAGTAGGCGCTGAAAACAGTACCGGAAAACTAGCTTCCGTTGATGGTTTTCTGAAAGATGCCGCGGTAAAGATTCTGATGCCGGAAGAAGTGGTGGCCGTAGAAAAAAAGATGCGCGCCCTGGGAATGGGTAAACTCATCGACAATGCCATTACAAGTATGAACCGCGCAGCGGAAGACGCATCGAAACAAGCGGCGCCTATCTTCCTGAATGCCATCAAATCCATGAGCATCACAGATGCGCTGGGTATATTAAAAGGAAGTGACCTCGCCGCTACTGAGTACCTTAAAAAATCAACTACCAATCAGTTAACGGAAGCATTTAAACCGGTGATCGCCGCTTCACTTGAAAAAGTGGAAGCCACCAAATATTGGAAAGACGTGTTTACCGCTTACAATAAATTCTCCTCAAAACCTGTAAACACTGACCTTACGGAATATGTTACCGGCAAATCACTGGATGGTATTTTCTATTACGTAGGCCTCGAAGAACAAAAGATCAGGAAGGATCCCGCTGCCCGGGTAAACGATGTACTGAAAAAAGTTTTCGAATAGTTTAACATTTTCTTAGGGGTTTTCGTAAATATCAT
>CAMLPA010000034.1 GCA_946481605.1 uncultured Flavihumibacter sp.
AGTTTTACGATAAAATGCTGCTGAAACGTGATTACAAAGAGCTGGGTGTTCGTGCCGTTCCACATGCTGTGGCCCGCTATGGCGCTTTCATCGCGAAGAATGTAGTGCTGATGCCCTCTTATGTGAATATCGGCGCTTACGTGGACGAAGGCTCCATGGTAGACACCTGGGCTACCGTAGGGAGTTGCGCACAGATTGGCAAAGGCGTACACCTGAGTGGCGGCGTGGGCATCGGCGGTGTGCTGGAACCCCTGCAGGCCAGCCCGGTGATTATTGAAGATGGTGTGTTTGTGGGAAGCCGTTGTATCGTGGTGGAAGGTGTGATCGTAGAGAAAGAAGCAGTACTTGGCGCGAATGTGGTGCTTACCAAAAGTACCAAGATCATTGATGTAAGCGGCGATGAACCCGTTGAATACAAAGGTCGCGTACCGGCCCGCAGCGTGGTGATTCCCGGAACCTATACCAAGAAGTTCCCGGCTGGTGAATACCAGGTGGGATGCGCGCTGATCATTGGACAACGCAAGCCAAGTACCGACCTGAAAACCTCTCTGAACGACGCATTGCGCGATTTCAATGTGGCCGTTTAAAAATATACGCGGAAAAATTTTGCAGAAATAAAAATCCGCTTACCTTTGCACTCCCCAACTGAAAACGCGGGGTGCTAAGGAGCCCAGGTGGCGAAATTGGTAGACGCACCGTCTTCAGGTGGCGGCGCCGCGAGGTGTGCTGGTTCGAATCCAGTCCTGGGCACTCAAAAAGGATAAATTAAAGTTCTACTTTGGTTTATCCTTTTTTGATTTAAACGATTTTACAAAGCATATAAAGTTACCACCCTTACCCAACCATAAAGCCTCCCGTATTTATGCTGAAATTAAATTATGTTTACAAGGGATTTGAGCGTTGGTAACAAATGATACATACAATGAAGTAGCACTCATCCGGCAATTCCAGGCCGGTGAAGAAAAGGCTTTCGCAGAAATATACCAGCTCTGCCACAAACGTGTGCTTTTTTTTGCCCACCGCTACGTTTCTGAAACTGATGCGCAGGACATCACTGCAGATAGTTTTGTGCAACTTTGGAAAAAACGCGAAGACTTTCCCTCCATCAAAAGTATTTCCACCTTTCTTTTTATTACGGCCCGCAACCGTTGCTTCAACCTGCTGGAACATGAACAGGTGAAAAACAGGCGGCGCGCGGAAATCAGCCAACTCCAGGAAGCAGCAGCAATCCCCAATATTGAACTGGAAGATACACGGTTGGAACTGGTAGCACTTATTCACAAAGAACTACACAAACTTCCGGAGAAAATGCGCGAGATTTTCCTCCTATCCTTTCAGGAAGGTCGGAAGCCTGCGGAAATAGCGGAACAACTTCAGATTAAAGTAAAGACCGTAAGCAATCAGAAACTCACGGCCATTAAACTGCTCAAGAAAGCGCTGGCAGATAACCCTTCGGCGCTGGCTTTCCTGCTGTTGATACAGTCAAAAGCCACCCACCTGCACTGATTTTAAAATTTCTTACAAAATTCATGGGAAGTTTTTGTTGCTCACCTGTTCATTTAACAGATACAACATTATGCCCCAATCCTCTTCCCATATCGCAAGGTTAATTTACAGCCACCTGAACGGCACCATCTCTGCTTTGGAGACCGCTGAACTGGAACGCTGGACCCAAGCTTCGCCGGAAAACCAACAACTGCTGACCGACCTCACCCATGAAACGGATTTTCTTGACGCTGTGCTCTTTCTGGAGAAATATGAGCAACGCGATATGCGCTCCGGTCTCTATGAGGATATCCGGAAGCAACTCGCTTTTTCTACAATCTATGCGGAACAACCGGCGGTGAAAGCGCCCATCCGAAAAATTTTCATGCGGCAGTGGTGGATCGCAGCATCTGTTATCCTGGTTGTTTGCACCGGAATGTATTTCTGGCTCAGAGATAATAATTCTGCAGAAACCACACCGGGTGTGGCGTATAATAAAGATATCGCTCCCGGTAAAGAAGGAGCCATACTCACGCTTGCAGATGGTTCGCAAGTTGTACTGGATAGCTTAGGGAACGGCGTTATTGCCGCACAGAACGGCGCGCAGGTAATTATAAAAAATGGCGCGTTGGTGTATGAAGCGCTGAATGAAGGAAAGCAACATGAGACGCAGCTCGCATATAATATTATGAACACCCCGAAAGGTCGGCAATTCAGCTTATTGCTGCCGGATGGCACGCGTGTTTGGCTGAACGCGGCCAGTTCTATCCGTTTTCCCACGGTATTCACGGGCAACACGAGGCAGGTGGAAGTTAATGGTGAGGCTTATTTCGAAGTGGCGAAGAATCCCGCTATGCCATTTATAGTGAACGTAAACAACAGGGCCACGATAGAAGTATTGGGCACGCATTTCAACGTGAACGCCTACGAAAATGAAGGAACTATAAACACCACACTCCTTGAAGGAAAGGTGAAAATCAACAATGCGCTTTTAAAGCCTGGTCAGCAGGCACAGCTTGCCAATACAACAATGGCGGCGGGTAATACAACACCCGTAAAGATCATCAGTGAAGTTAATGTTGAAAAAGTAGTAGCCTGGAAAAACGGACTGTTCAACTTTGAAGGCGCCACACTCAAAGAAGTAATGCGCCAACTGACGCGTTGGTATGATATAGATGTGGTGTTTGAAGGTGAAGTGCCGGATATCCATTTTGTAGGCGAGATGGAGAAGAACATGCCGCTGAAGGATCTACTGGAAATACTCGAAAAAACAGGAGTACACTTCAGAATTGAGGCGGGAAGAAAACTGGTGGTATTGCCCTGAAAATGGAAGTAATCTGATTAAAATATACCACTACACCCGATTTAAAAGAACCGTATTGCATGATATAAACCAAAATACAACCGGATCGCGCTAAAAACAAACCGGAAGTGCAGCGAACACTTCCGGCATAAAGTTAAGGCAGATCAAAACGGAGCTTCATCCATTTTTTAACAACCAAAACTGTTCACAAGTTATGAAAAAACCTGCTTATGGTAACTTGTACTTCCCGGTCGTGCCTGTAACCTGGCCATCCTCCTGTAGTACAATCGGAGGCCAGTCAACGGCTCAAAGTAAGATTACGACGCAACCGTTCAAAGGAAAGTTATCCGGCTACTTCATCCAAAAACTACTGCTTACGATGAAATTGCTTACAGTATTCCTTTTCGCTGCATCATTCGCCGTTACCACCAAACCGGCGGCCCAAACCGTGACGCTTTCCGGCAAGGACCTCACAATGAAAGAGGTGTTCGCGGAAATCAAAAAACAAACGGGATATGTTGTATTCGCGAATGAAAATGATGTTCCCCGCTCGGGTAAAATTTCCATTGCTGTCAGCAATATGCCGTTAAAACAATTGCTGGAACTGGTCAGCAAAGACCAGCCCATCAACTTCTCCATCAAGGGAAAAACCATCGTGGTATCTAAAAAAACAGACGACGATGCAGCAGCAGCAAACGGTATCGCTGCAACAAAAGCAGCCACACCGCTTACCGGGCGCGTGCTGGATTCTACCGGTGCCACACTGGCGAACGCCACCATCGTTAACCTGACTACAAAAGCCAGTGTTACTTCCGCAGCGAACGGTTCCTTCAGCATTGACGTGAAGGAAGGTGACAAACTGCGTATTTCTTACGTGGGCTATGAACCCACCACCGTTACAGTTACCCGCTCCATGCTTTCGGTACCCACCGGCCTTATCGTTACACTCACGCCTGCCTACTCCAAACTGGAAGACGTAAACATCGTGGTGAACACCGGCTATCAGAAAATCGACAGGCGCAGTCTTACAAGTGCCGCCACCACCCTTAAAATGGAAGATATCATTACCCCCGGTATCAATACCATCGATAAACTGCTGGAAGGCCGGGTACCCGGAATGATTTTCATGCAGAACTCCGGACAGGTTGGCGCAGCTCCGAAACTCAGGATTCGCGGTACTTCCACGATCCTCGGCAACAGAGAACCCCTCTGGGTGCTGGATGGTATCGTACTTACCGACCCGGTAAACGTGGACCCCCAACAAATGAACGACCTGGATTTTGTGAACCTTCTGGGCAACGCGATCGCAGGCCTTAACCCGGAAGACATCGATCAGATCGACGTACTGAAAGATGCCGCCGCTACTGCTTTATATGGCGCACGGGCCGGCAATGGCGTAATCGTGATCACCACTAAAAAAGGTAAACCAGGCAAGCCCACCATCGGCTACACCAATAACACCACGTACACCCGCAGGCCAAGGTATTCAGACCGTACCATGTACATGATGAATTCCGCCGAACGGATGGATGTTTCCAAAGAAATGGTAGAGCGCAAAATGCAATACCCCAACATCACCCAATGGTCGGGCTACGAAAGCGCTTTGCAGGATTATTATTCCGGAGCCATCGACTACAATGAATTCAAAAGACTGAGCGATTACTACGCCAGCGTAAATACCGACTGGCTCGGTTTACTGACGCAGGACGTTGTTTCGCATAACCATACCCTTAACCTTTCAGGCGGTTCAAGCGATGTGAAGTATTACGCTTCACTGGGCTACAAAGACGAGAAAGGCGTAATTATAGGAGAAAGCGAAAAACGCTACTCTTCTATGCTCAATATCACGGCGGATTACAAGAAGTTTACGGCGCAGCTCGCTTTCACCGGGAACTATACGATCAGGGATTATACGCCACAGGATATGGGCATCATGAACTACGCCTACAATACCAGTCGTACAATTCCAGCGCACAATGCCGACGGCAGCCTGTTCTACTATCCCCAATACAATGGGTCGCAGTATTATAATTACAACATACTGAATGAACGCGACAACGCGGGTGATCTCACCAGGAACAACGCCGCCAATATTCGTGCACTCCTGAAATGGAGGATAAGAAGAGGATTGGACGTGGAAGGTACTTTCGCCTATGGTTTGAGCAACAACAACAGGGAAGTACATTACACGAAGAATTCCTACTATGTCTTCAAACTCAGGGCCGACCAAACAACAAGATGGGATCTTAACCCCATAGGCGGCGAGCTACAAAGACAGGAAACCAGCAACAACACCTATACCGCGAGGATTCAAACCAATTACTTCACGGCATTTGGCCCCTCCAGGAAACACATGGTGAACTTTACTGGTGGCATGGAAGTACGTTCCTCCGAATACAATGGGTTCAACATCACCAGGCGCGGGTATTTTCCCGAAATGGGCGGCTACTTTGAAGCAGTACCCACCACCTATACCGCTTACTACCAGCAATGGATGAGCACCAGGCCGGCACTGGGTTATTTCGACCGTGAACTCTCCAATAACCTCGCATGGCTCGGTACCGCGGGTTACTCCTGGAGCGACCGTTATATCCTGAACGTACACATCCGCGGAGAGCAGTCGAACCTCTTTGGCTCCAATTCCAACAATAAATTCCTTCCCATCTGGGCCGTATCGGGCCGCTGGAACATCAAGAACGATGTGCTGAGAGAAACAAAATGGGTCAACGACCTCGCGATGAAAGCTTCCTGGGGATGGCAGGGCAATATGCTGCCCGGACAATCACCTTACATGATCATCCGTGAAAACCTCGGCAACAATGTATTCTACGGCGCTCCTTCAGCAACCATAAGCAACTTCCCCAACCCGGACCTGAAATGGGAACGCACGTCCTCTTCCAACGTAGGACTTGAATTCTCCCTGTTCGGCAACAAACTGAACGGTTCCGTGGCCTATTTCTACAAACGTACCAACGACGCGTTCCTGAACAAAACCGTATCAGAAATCAACGGCACCAACAGCTACGTGATCAACAGTGGCGTACTCGAAAACAAAGGCGTGGAACTGTCCTTAAGTTTCACCCCGATTAATAATGTGGGACTCAACAAATCGCGCAGGGGCTTCGTATGGCGCTTCGACCCGCAACTGGGTCAGGTGCTGAACAAAGTATTGAACAGCGCGATCAACAACCGCAACAATGTGCTTGTTGACCAGGTTACTTACAATAACTTCCTTGCGGGAACAGTGCAACTGGGCGGAAAACCCATCAACACCTTCTATTCCTACAGGTTCAAAGGACTTAGTCCGGTAGATGGTTCCCCAATTTTCTACGGTGCAGAAGCAGAACTGGCCGACAAATACCGCGACACTTATTCTCAGATGAAAAGAGAAGATGTGTACCTGGAGGTAATGAGCGAATCCGGCAGAAGAGAACCGTACGTACAGGGAGGCATCTCCAACTACCTGGGCTGGAGGAACTTCGGCCTGTCCTTCAACGTTACCTATTCCATGGGCAATAAGATCCGGTTGATGAAAATTGCTTCAGGCTATGGCACCATCGCCGCATACCCCCAGCAAAATCTCCGGAAAGAATTCGTAGACAGGTGGAGACGTCCGGGTGATGAGGAGTACACAAACATCCCTGGCTTGCAAACCACCACCTCAATCAACACACCATGGTGGAACCTCTACCCTGCCAGCGCTTATTCTTTTGGCGGCAGCGTTTACGAGATGTATGACAATTCTGATATACGGGTTGTAAGTGGCGACTACCTCAAACTCCAATCGGCATCTTTCAAATACAATTTCCCGGAAACATTGATCAAGAGACTGGGCATCAGTTCGGCTTACGCGAGTATCACCGGAACCAACCTCTTCATTGTGAGTAATAAGTTGCTGAGAGGACAGGATCCCACACAATCGGGTTCTACGCCGAACATCAACCTCTCTCTGCGACCAACTTACTCGGCCAGCTTTAATATCTCATTCTAAAAATCAGGACAAATGAAACATATAGGTATCCTTTTACTGCTCGCGCTCTCTTTAGGCTCCTGCAGCAAGTTCCTGGAAGAATATTCACGCGACCAGAAATATGTTCAAACACCCGACGACCTCAGCAAACTGATGGTTGGGGAGGCTTTCATCACTAACATCGGTCTTTCTATCTATAGCCAGGCTACAATGGGCGACCTTACTTCAGAAGTAGGCATCGTGGCCCCATGGCTCCATGTGATGGATGACGACAACGAGGTTTTTGTATCGGATTTTGTAGCGACCGATCAACTCACCCCACTCTATATGCTTTCCGGATTCCACTACTGGAAACAAAACCCCACGATGGACATCCGCGAAATCACCTGGGAAGATAACCTTTGGAGAAAGTTGTACAAACGCATCGGCGCGCTGAACGCGATCATTTTCCAGGCCGATGAAATGGCCCTGAATACACCAGGGAATATTGAAAAACTGAATCAGGTGCGGGGCGAAGCGCTTTTCCTGAGGGCTTACTATTATTTTTACCTGCAGAACATTTATGGAAGTCCCTACCGTAAAAGTACAGCCGCTGCAGACGAAGGTATTCCTCTGAAAGTTTCAGAAAAAGTAGAAGACATCTACTTTAAAAGAGACAACAACGAAGCCGTTTACCAGCAGATCACCAGCGACCTGGAAAAAGCGGCGCAATACCTCGACAACTACAACCCTACTACCAAACTGCGCATAGGCATCGCCGCGGTAAGGTTATTCCAGACAAGGGTGTACCTGTACACCGAGCAATACGATAAAGCGCTGGGAGCGTCCCAACCGCTTCTTACGATGGGGTATGAACTGGTGGACCTGAACCAATACACTACAGGCACCAGCTTTACCTACCGCGGATCGCCCGAAACCATTTTCACCATGGGCACCAACGTGATTCCCACCGTATTCATGAACGATTCTTTGTCGGCATGGAGTGGCAACGACAACAGGGTATCCGCCTTCAAAGCTTCAGACAACTTAATGAACACCTTCGAAACAGATGACCTGCGCAGGAACGCATTCTTTGAGCGTGCCGCCAAAAGCAAAGCATGGATTCCCGCCAAATACCGCACCTGGAGAACGTTCAACGATGTAAACCAGCAGGCTTGTATTTTCTCCCTGCGTTACACGGAAGCCATCCTGAACCGTGCGGAAGCCATGGCTATGATGGGTGCCGACAATGAAGCCAGGACGGAACTGCAAAAACTGCGGACCAAAAGGTTCCAGAACGCAACCATCGATCAGATACCACAGGCCAATACGGAACTCGTGAACTTCATCCGGGAAGAACGCCGCAGGGAACTTTGTTTTGAAGGACACAGGTGGTTCGACCTGAGGCGTTACGCCACCAATACGCAGTACCCTTTACCGGCCGACTTCAATATTACGCACCCCGTTTATACCTACGACGCACCTTCAAATACACATACCCGTACGGGAAATTATGTGCTCAGGTCGCTTTCGCAGGATGCCGCCGGATGGCAGGTACCCATTCCAAACTATGCCATTGAATTCAACCGGGGCGCGTTAACCAACCCCATCCGTCCCGTTCGTTCCATTCAACCATAACCAAACAGGATTACAATGAAACTGAAATTATATATAGGCGCTATCGCACTGATCACCATCGGCAGCTCATGTTCAAAAGAAAAGGTTACCGAGTTTACCGACTACGACAAAAACTGGCTGGTGGTGAACGACAATCCCAATGATCCCGCCACACATTCAACCTATCTCTTTTACAAGGAAACCGGCATTCCCGTTTATTTTAACGACACCATCGGTTCGCAGCAGCGCAAGGACCGGTTCGGGAAAGAATATACCTACTATGAAGTATTGTCGCTGATCTATGCACTTGGAGGGCTCCCATCGGGAGCGCCTCCCCAGGTGCAGGCATTCAGCTATTGCAACAAAAGCGATGTTGCCCCGGCGTTAGAATTCTTGAAAACAGATATTCTTTCCGTATTGCCCAGCACCATTCATGTGCCCAGTATCTTACTGCTGGAGAACCTGAACAGCAACGCCTTTGGTACCTATGCTTTCAAAGGTTTCAACACCGTAGCGATCGGACAGGTTTCAAAAATCCCCACCATGGACGCTGCCACCAGGGCCAAATACAAAGGCGCGATTTTAAGGGCGATGCTCACCAATGCCGTACTCAGCGACAAGTATAAACTCATCCTGGAAAAGTTCTATACCGCATCCAGGAAATTCGTTCCATCCCGCGATGCGTATAACCTGTACATCTACCAACTCACTTCTTCGGTAACGGGGCTGCCACCAGGTACACCCGTTACACTCCAAGCCATCGGATTCTTAGGTACAGACCCCAGGAATCCCTACTATTCACCGATATCCACCTGGCTGGACGTGTGCATGTACCTGGAAGCAGCACTGGGCAATACAGAGCAACAGTTTACACAGCAGTATGGTACTTACCCCAACATCATGATTAAGTATGGGCTGATCAAACAGATTCTGGAAGACATCGGCATTCCAATTAAATAACGGTTCACATAAATAATCATTCAGTCATCCGAACAACGATTCGGCAACATTTAAAATTCCATGATGAAAAAAACGTTTCTATTTTTCCTGGCGCTGGCCATTACAGCGCCGGTTTGGGCGCAGCATGCCGTAGTGAAAGGGACTTTCAAAAAAGCCATTTCCAAGGGCGTGAATATGCCAATGATTTACTTCTTCAAAGGAGGCGCGGGACAGTCGGTTGTGCTTGGAGAAATTCCGCTTACAAAAAATGAGTATGGTTTCAAGTTGGAACTGTCTGGTAACGACCTGAACACCATGCGCTACATTGGTTTCGATGATGAATTGTATCCGGTGTACATGCGTGCTGGTGAGGAACTGGAAATTAACGCCGCTGCCGGACACATCACTTACTCCGGCAAACTGAGCGCGGAGAACAATGTTTTCGCGCAATGGTACACCATGCTTGCGCCGCTGCGCCATTTTGGTTATTCCAGGGAAGGCGCCATGGAGGCAGGCGGGCGTTACCAGGTAACCCTCGATTCTCTTGTGCAACCTGCGGCTGATTTTATTCAGAAAATAAAAACAGGCAACAACGACTTCGATGTTTTCGCGAAGCGCCTGCTTTCGTACGGCTTCAAATACGACGCGATGTCGCCATTCCTGATGGCCTATGAACCATCCAAACGCAGCGACTACCCTGCCTATGTTACCAACCTGTTTAATACCGAAAAGTTCACCGACGCCAATTTGTGGACAATTCCCGGAGGGTTCAATTACATCCAGGCGCTCGCTTTCACAAAGTATATCATTTACCAGTCAGGGATGGGACTCGCCAACGAAATGATCATCCCTGAAATCGGGAACGAAAACATCAGAGCGGAGTTCACCATCATAGTGGCAGAGCGTGGCGGATTCGAGAACATCAACAAGTTCAACGAAAAAAACGCGCAATACATGGTAACCGCCGACCAGAAGAAGAGATTGGCGGAGATCGTAAAACGCCAACGCCTTAAAGTACCTGGTTCAGACTGGAGCGATTTCGCTTATCCGGACATCCAGGGAAAATCACGCCGCCTCTCTGATTTCCTGGGAAAGGTAGTACTGGTTGATGTATGGGCCACCTGGTGCAAGCCATGTATCGCCGAGCAACCCGCACTCGAAAAACTGGAAGAGGAATTCAAAGGGAAAGAGGTGGTTTTCATGAGTGTGTCGATTGATACGGAAAAAGATAAGTGGAAAAAAATGGTGGAAGAAAACAAGCTTTCCGGCCTGCACCTCTATTCCAACAACCAAGGTTCACTCCTTAAAGATTACGAAATCGTAGCGGTTCCCCGGTTCATCCTGTTTGATAAAAAAGGAAAAGTGGTTCAGTTCGATGCCATGCGTCCTTCTGATCCTAAACTGAAAGCACTGATCGAAGCCCAATTGGAGAAAAAAGAAAATATATAACGATGAAAAGATTTTTTGTTGGCGCACTCCTCTTTTTTTGCGCCCTATCAAACACAATTAACGCGCAAGGTGTCAACTTTGAAAAGCTCACCTTAAAAGAAGCCATTTCAAAAGCCAAGGACCCGTCGAACCCCAGGCTGGTATTTGTGGATTGTTATACAAGTTGGTGCGTACCCTGCCTGGAGATGGCGAAAAATGAGTTCCCGAAGAAAGTAGCCGGAGATTTCTTCAACCCCAAATTCGTATCGGTAAAATATGATATGGAGAAAGGAGAAGGCATTGACATCAAAAAGAAGTACAATGTTGACGTTTACCCAACTTTCCTTATCCTGAACGAAAAGGGAGAAGAAGTGAACAGGCTCGTGGGCAAGTCCGGGGCGGAAGAATTCATTGAGAAAGTAACAAAAGCGCTCGATCCCAAGAATTCCCTGTCTGGCCTTAAAGCCACTTATGAAGAGAAAAGGAACATGATTAACGGCTTGCCGTATGCCAGGGCCTTACTGGAAAGCAGTAAAGATCCATGTCCGTTGCTGGAAGAACTTTTCGATAACAGTCAGGATTTCGAGCGCTTCAGCAAGGAATACCTCAGTTTCGCAATGAGTACTGTTAAATTCGGCAGTCCCTTTTTCAGGAAGATGATGCTGGAGAAACACCGTATGGACCTGGAAATAGGCACCGAAGTGGTGAACGAAATGATCTTTGACAAAATCCGCAAAGACATGTACATCGTGGCCAACGGAACAGCCGACAGGTACAAGATATCCTACACCCCCCAGGAGGTGGAAGATATCGCATACACCATCGCGCTGCTTAAACTCGATCCTTCAGAACCTCAGAACTATATGTGCCGTGTGGCGCTTTACATTGCCAACAACGACCTGGATGGCATGATCAGCTACTACCGCAGATATATATGGAACCTTCCCACCAATACGGTTTTCAAAGGCATACTTGAGGGCGTTCTCATGAGCAGGGTCGCCCAGGCGACAGACGCGCAGAAGGCTGAGATCAAAGCCTACCTTGAATACGCCGCGAAAACTTTTGAAAAAGAAGCGAAGCTCTATAAGAACCAGGCCGAAAGCATAAAATAAAGTGTGGATCATTTCCACGCCATTTATTTCAATATCATGATGATAAGCAATAAGCAACGAATGTTCAAACCTCTTGTATTCGTCTTCATTTTACAATGGCTATCGGCAACAGGCTATGCCCAGGAATTTACGGACGATGCCAAAATAAACGCTGCCTTCCTGAAATCGGTTGATTCGCTGCTCTCCCGCGTTAAAACCGTTACCATGGAGGATGCAAAAAAAGCGCTGGGCGCTCCTTCCCTTTCCATACCCGCAGAATTGGCGAAACCATCCACAAAGCCGCTTCCGGCCAACGTGTTATACGAGAAGGCCAAAAAGGCGACCGTAATGGTGGGCTGCATTTACCTGTGTCCGCGGTGTTCCAATACACATATCAGTGAGTCCTCAGGATATGTTATTGATCCGAAAGGAATTGTGGTTACCAATTACCACGTGGCTGCGACTTACGCGAACATGTCGGGCGGCAACAAACCATTGGGTTTTACGGTGCGCATGGAAGATGGAAAAACGTATGCAGTTCAATCGATCCTGACTGCCTCCAGAAAGGATGACCTTGCCTTGCTGCAACTGGAAACAGGTGGTGCCGCATTGCCTGCGCTTGCCTTGGGGAAACCGGCAAAAACAGGCGAGGAAATTTTTGTACTGGGGCATCCGAAAGGCATGCACTATTTCTTTTCCCGGGGTCATGTGCAGAACAGGTACATGGAAGAAGTAAATGGAGAATCCGGCACTTTTTTCCGGGAGATGATGGCCATTTCAGCGGATTATGCCACCGGATCGAGCGGTGGCCCTGTGCTGGACATTTATGGCAACGTAGTAGGTACCGTATCCAATACACGTATGCTGCTGCACAGTGAAACGAACCAGAGCGTACAGATGGTGGTGAAGAATACGGTTCCGGTAGAATCGTTGCTGAAACTTGTGCGGAGAAACTAAGTCGTAAAATAAGGTCCGCCCAATATAAAATGCCCCCAAAAAGTTAAACGCTTTCAGGGGGCATTTTTATGGGTAAAAGAAATCAGATACAGTTACAAACAGAAGTCAACAGCATTTCATTTTCCCACCCCCCATTTCATACTAAAAATGCCATAAGTTCTTCTTTTGAGCAGACCCCAATTCCTCAACAGTTATCTTTACCGGGGGCACGTTTATACATTATTTTGCCGTCCCGCTCTACATAGTCGCCGGATATAATTGGATAGGAATACTTGGGCGCGTAGGATACATTACGACTTCTTATAATAACTCTATCCCCTACTTTGAGGTTGTGCAATGGCAGGTGTTCTGTAAAATTTTCCGGCCCAAAACTGAGAATATACTCCTCACCATCGATTCTGACCATAAATCCCAAACCTAATCGTGCGCCAGGTGGAAGAGAAAGATCGGTTACAACAGCTTCCATATTGGCAAAACCGTTGATCTGCTTTTTTATTTTAGCAGCGCCGGCAAGCACTTTCTCCCCTTCAGGAGATACCTGCCATTTTTGGAACTTTATCCCTTCAGGTCTAAACAACCATTCTTTCATTGCGGCATTCTTTTCCGCGGCGGTGGGTGGTTTCGGCGCTGGTTGTTCGGAAGATTCGGTTTTGATCTGGCGATTGGCAAATACGATTCCGCTTACCACAACCAGTGGTAAGATCAGCGCATAAATAGCTTTTTTCATTTTCTTGAAGATTTGATTGGTGTAAATCGATCTCCAGATAAATTGGATCCGTTGAAGAGCATTCTTTTGCTTTTCGAATCTTTTTTTAGCTGGTACAATAAAAGTACCCTGATTTATTGCAGCCTAAGGAGGTGGGATTGTAAATAAAAGTGTAAACATTGTAAAATCACATCGTGACATTATGCTTTTGCAAGTAATTGCCTGTCTGTCAGGTAAATGCTACGGGGCGGAGGGTAACTATTCCTGTGCTGGCCAGGTAAAGAGACAGGTTCTTTTTATCCTCTTAATATCTTCTCCATTTTCTTACCTTTTGCGAGTTCATCTACTAATTTATCCAGGTACCTTACATTTCTTGTCAGGGTGTTTTCAATTTCTTCGATTCTGTAACCACAGATTACACCCGTTATCAGTTGTGCGTTTGGATTCAGTTTCGCCTTGTCAAAAAAAACTTCAAAAGTCACTTTTTCGTCAATCAGTTCCTGCAATTTCACGTTATCGAACCCTGTTAACCACGAGATAACCTGGTGTAGTTCTTCGATGGTTCTTCCTTTTGTTTGCACCTTGGTTATGTAGTGCGGGTAAACGGAAGCAAATGTCATTTTGGCAATTCGCTCGTTTTGTTTTTCGTTTTCTTTCATTTTTATGTTTCCGGTGAATTAGAGTTTTTTAGTTAAACAATAATTTAGACACTAATATGGATTTCAACATTTTCAATTAACCTCACTTCAGCTTTTTAACTGAAATGAGGAGGTTTTATTTACAGGATAAAAACATATAGCGGTATTAAAAATTCTTCACCAGTTCTGCCTTAATCTGCGGAATAACTTTGTCGGTGGTAGCGATAAATCGCTTCATCGAATTGGTTGTTGGTATCGCGCCGATCTCGATCCGGAGTTTCCAGGGATTAACTTTAGCCTCATTCAGGTCCAGCAAGGCTGTAAGCGCAAAATCACTGAACCAGTAAACACTTTCATCCTGAAGCATAAAACGTTCTTTGATTTCC
>CAMLPA010000035.1 GCA_946481605.1 uncultured Flavihumibacter sp.
GATGAAAAAATTCCTTGACGAGAATTTTCTGCTGCAAACGCCCACAGCGCAACGTTTGTACCATGAATACGCGGCAAAAATGCCGATTATAGATTACCATTGCCACCTCTCTCCCGAGCAGATGGCGAACGACCATGTTTTTGGCAACCTCACCCAGGCCTGGCTGTATGGCGACCACTATAAATGGCGCGCCATGCGTACCAATGGGGTGAATGAAAGTTATATTACCGGCAACCGTTCCGATAAAGAGAAGTTTGACCAGTGGGCCGCTACAGTGCCTTACACAATGCGCAACCCATTGTACCACTGGACACACTTGGAATTGCAGCGTTATTTTGATGAAAGCCGCATTCTGAACAGCGATACAGCTACGGATATCTATAACAGTTGTTCTGAGAAAATCAGCAGTGCCGATTATTCCATTCGCAACCTGCTGGGGAAAATGAACGTGAAACTGATCTGCACCACGGATGATCCGCTGGACGATCTGGCTTTTCACCAGCAAATGAAGGCGGGAGGCACTGCTTTGAAAGTGCTGCCTGCTTTTCGGCCGGATGCCGCCATGGCGGCAGACACGCCGCAGAAGTTCAGCGCTTATGTGAACAAGCTGGAGGCCATAACAAATATTTCCATCGACAACTTTGATACCTTCCTGGATGCTTTGAAGCAGCGCCACGACTACTTCGCAGCCAATGGCTGCTCCGTTTCGGACCATGGTCTCGAGGAAATTTACGCGGATGAGTACACAGAAGTGGAGGTTGCTTCCATCTTCGATCGCATACGCAAGGGCGTGAGTGTGCCGCTGACGGATATCCGTAAATTCAAATCGGCCATGCTGTACATTTTCGCCGTATGGGATTGGGAGAAAGGATGGGTACAGCAATACCACCTTGGCGCTATCCGCAACAACAACAGCCGCATGATGAAGGTGCTGGGGCCGGACACCGGTTGGGATTCCATTGGGGATTTCAGCCATGCGGTCGCCGTGGCGAAGTTCCTCAACCGGTTAGATACGGAGGATAAACTCGCGCAAACCATTCTGTACAACCTTAATCCCGCTGATAACGAGTTGATGGCCACCATGATCGGCAACTTCAACGATGGATCTGTTCCCGGAAAAATACAATGGGGCTCCGGTTGGTGGTTCCTCGACCAGAAAGACGGGATGACCCGCCAAATCAATGCATTGTCTAATATGGGATTGCTGAGCCGCTTCATCGGGATGCTTACCGATTCGCGGAGTTTCCTCTCTTTCCCGCGCCACGAGTATTTCCGCAGGCTACTCTGCAACCTCTTCGGGGACGATATAGAGAACGGGGAACTGCCTAACGACCTGCCCTGGGTGGGAAAACTGGTGCAGGACATCTGTTTCAACAATGCGCAACATTATTTTGGCTGGCAGCAGCTTATTTCAAACGATATAAATACTGAAAAACAAGCGATAGCGGCACATTTGTAGCCGCTATGTGCTATTTTTAAGCCTTCACCAAATAACCGATTGCTAAATGACCCAGAAAATTGGCTCTTTCCGCTGGACGATCTGCGCCTTACTGTTTTTCGCCACCACGATCAATTACCTGGACCGGCAGGTGCTTTCCCTTACCTGGAAAGACTTTATCGTTCCAGAGTTTCATTGGACAAATACAGATTACGGCAACATCACCGCCCTGTTCTCCATTTTTTACGCGGTAGGTATGCTGTTCGCCGGACGGTTTGTAGACTGGATGGATACTAAAAAAGGATTTCTGTGGGCAATTGGTGTTTGGTCAATAGGCGCCTGTTTACACGCTTTCTGTGGAATCGCCACATCAGGTATCCTTACGGGGGAGTGGTTCGTTGGGTTTGAAGGCGCTAAAGAAGCCATTGCTACTGTAAACGATGTTTCCAGGGTAATCAGCGTAAGTGTGGCGCTTTTTATATTTGCCCGTTTTGTACTCGCGATAGGGGAGGCGGGGAACTTTCCTGCAGCCATCAAGGCTACGGCTGAATATTTCCCCAAGAAAGACAGGGCGCTTTCCACCAGTATTTTTAATGCTGGCGCCACAGTAGGAGCGCTGCTCGCCCCGGTAACCATTCCGTTTATCGCGAAAGCCTGGGGCTGGGAGATGTCTTTCATCATCATAGGGGCACTGGGGTTTGTGTGGATGGGTTTCTGGATATTCGTTTATAAAAAGCCTGAATCGCACCCCAAAGTAAGTGCGGCGGAGCTGGCTTATATACAACAGGATTCCCTGCATGAACCGCCGGTTGTGGTGCCCGTTTCAGGGAAGCAGGTTTCTTTCATAGATTGTTTCAAACACAGGCAGACCTGGGCCTTTGCTTTCGGAAAATTCATGACCGATGGGGTATGGTGGTTCTTCCTGTTCTGGATGCCGGCTTACCTGAGCTCGGTGTATGGCCTCGACTCTACGCAAAGCGCTCCCCAGATATTTGTATTGTACCTGCTCACCTTGCTTTCCATTTTCGGCGGGTGGCTTCCAACTTTCTTTGTAGAAAAAAAGGGGATGAATCCTTACAACGGCAGGATGAAGGCAATGCTCATCTTCGCATTTTTCCCACTGCTGGCGCTGTTTGCCCAGCCGCTGGGCAGTGTGTCGGTATGGATACCCGTTATCATCATCGGTATTGCTGGTGCGGCGCACCAGGCTTGGTCTGCAAACATCTTCTCCACGGTGGGGGATATGTTTCCGAAATCAGCGATTGCCACCATTACCGGTATTGGTGGCATGGCCGGTGGCCTGGGTTCTTTTCTGATCAACAAGGGATCGGGAACACTTTTCGACCATGCAAGTCTTACGAATATGAAGTTTATGGGCTTTGAAGGGATTGAAGCCGGCTACTTTATCATCTTTTCCATCTGCTCTGTGGCTTACCTGATCGGATGGGTTGTAATGAAATCCCTTGTTCCCAAAATGAAAATGGTGGAGATCTAACAGTTTCACTATTACTTAACACTTAGGTGTCGTGTTTTATCCGACATTTGTGGAACAAACAACGAATAATTTAAAATTTCTCATAAGCAGTTAGTTTTGGTTACGGGCGGATATTCTTATCTGCCCTTTTTTATGCCCGGAACTTTCGTTTCGCCTACTTACGGAGGCTACCCATGCCCGATAACATTTCATTAACCACCTGTTTTTATTGCTTAAAAAGAATTTTCCGCGAAGCGCCGGATAGCATGTCTATCACACAAATATGTGATACTGTGTGAATAAAAATACCATTAACCGGTAATTGTTTTACCATATTTTCTTCCCATCTTTGACCCTGAAAAAAATCGGCAGATATTTGGATTTCTGAAATTTGTTATTATCTTAGCCTTCGAATTGGTATGGATAACAGAAATCTCCACTGATTTTTTCCTCTCCCACATCCATTGAAACAAACCTCTGAAACATTCTAATATTGCCTGTCATTTAGGAACAAGTATCCTGAAAGCCATTACCGATTTCCAATTCTATATGAGCCGTTTCTTCCAAAGTTAAGTCTATGAAATGCCGACTAATCCGTTCACTTAACTACTTAGGAAATGAAACCTCTTATTTTAGCAATAGACGACAGCAAGGCAATACGCTTCCTGTTACAGACCATCCTTGGCAAAAAATACCAGGTGGTAACCGCGGCAGACGCAGCTTCGGCCATGTTCTGGCTTTCTAAAAAGAATTTCCCGGAACTGATCCTGGCAGATGCGCAGTTGCCCGACATGGAGAACTGGGAGTTGATCGCTAACCTGAGGAGCAGTTATATATACAGGGAGATTCCCATGGTGGTACTTTCTTCACTCAGTATGGAGCATACAGAAAGTAACTGCCGCCAGCTTGGCGTGGACAAATTCTTCCTCAAACCATTTAATCCCATTCACCTTATAGAAACGATCGATCAGCTTGTCAACGAAAAGGTACCCGGCCCCAAAGCCAGGTTCCCACAGGCAATCTAATCACCACCAAACCTGACCTCACATGAAACAGATCGACACACTCTTCACGCAAAAAACCAGTCCTACCTACGTTAAGCGCGTAGCTGTGGCCGGGCCGAAGAAAAAAACACTGGAAGGCTCCTACCTCTACATTGGTAAGGATTTCCAGTATACCAACAGTCTGATGGAAGGATTCAGCAGCAGCTACTACTTCGAGAATTTCTTCTCGGCGCTGAAAGTGTTGCCGCGTTTGGATGATTTGCAAACCCTTCCCGAACTGATTCTGTTTGATGGAAACCAGGCTTGGCAGGAAATTGAAATATTCCTTCAGAAAATAAAAGAAATTTCCGACCTGGCAGGTGTACCTGTACTTGCGGAAGTGAAAGATTGCACCGAAGGACAGATCAACAAATTACAGAACCACCCCGCGGTAGATGACCTTATCGTAGTGAGAGAATCCGCAGCCAGTTTGCGTAAGAAAGTCGCTTTTCTCCGCAAAATGAAAGAGAACGAAAAGGAATTGATGATAGAAGATCGCCTGGAAACCGAATTTCCCAGGGAGTTAAACCTGAATTATTTCCTGAAACGCGGCTTCGATCTCACCATTTCCGGCAGTTTGCTGCTGTTGTTGTCCCCGATCTTTATTCTGATTGCTATCGCGATCCGTCTCGAATCAAAAGGAAATATCTTTTACGTTTCCCCACGCGCCGGGAGAGGATATAAAGTATTCAAATTTTATAAGTTCCGTACCATGGTGGCCGATGCCGACCGCAAGGTTACAGAACTGTTGCACCTGAACCAGTATGGTGTAAATACGGGACAGCCCGTGTTCTTCAAAGTGAGCAATGATCCCCGCATCACAAGAATCGGTGCTTTTCTCAGGAACACAAGTATTGATGAACTTCCTCAACTGATCAACGTATTCCTCGGCGATATGTCGTTGGTAGGTAATCGCCCGCTGCCACTCTATGAAGCCGCTACGCTTACTTCAAATGAATACGCGGCCCGTTTCCTGGCACCTGCAGGCATCACAGGGCTGTGGCAGATCAAAAAAAGAGGAGACAGCAACATGTCGATCCAGGAGCGTATTAACCTGGATATAGATTACGCCGCACGCCACAATTTCATGTACGATCTCTGGATCATCGCCAATACCCCATCAGCATTGCTGCAAAAAGAAAACGTATAATAAGATAGCTATATTTGAAGTTTATTGCTATTTTGTTGCCTCATTAGTCCGCGCTTACCTCAAAAGAAAGAACAATGTTAAAGGGTAATCCTTTAATATCGGTGGTTGCATTGAATTGGAACACACCCGATATTACCTGTGACTTCCTGCGCTCCGTGCAACAACATTCCGAAGGAGTGAATGTTGAAATGATTCTGGTAGACAATGCCTCTACCGTGGATGCCACCCTGCGTTTCCAGGAAGTTTATCCAGGTATTAAAGTGATCAGGAACAAGGAGAACCTAGGTTTTGCCGGCGGAAATAATGTTGGCATCAGGGCAGCAAAAGGAGACTATATCTTCATTGTTAACAACGATACAGAATTTACCCCTGGCTTGCTGGAGACCCTGCTTCAGCCATTTTCATCAGACCAATCCATTGGTGTGGTTTGCCCCAAAATCCGCTTTTTTGACCGGCCCGACACCATTCAATACGCAGGTTTTAATCCCATCAATACTTTTACCGGCCGTACTGAAGCGGTTGGTAACCGCCAGGTAGACGATGGACAATTCGATCGTCCGGGCTATACCCATGGGGCCCACGGTTGCGCCATGATGGTAAAGAAGGAAGTGATCGATAAAGTAGGTGCTTTTCCTGAAAGTTTTTTCCTTTATTATGAAGAATGGGACTGGAGCGCACGGATACTCAGGGCAGGGTATAAAATATATTTTCAGCCGAAGGCGCTGATTTTTCATAAAGAGTCTATGTCTGTTGGGAAACAGAATCCCATGAAAGTATACTACCAGACCAGGAACAGGATACTTTATATGCGGCGGAACTCGCCATTCATGCACAGGCTGGTTTTTTTCGGGTTCTTTGGTTTCTTTGCATTGCCGAAGGCCATTTTCCGCTACACGGTTTCACGTCAGTTCAATCATCTCCGTTCATTTCTGAAAGGAATTGCGTGGAATTTCACTTCATCTAAATATTCCCCCGTATAATGAAGCAGCAGATCAAGATACTGGAATGTATCCGTCAGGGTAAGATAGGGGGAGGTGAATCACATTTGCTTAGTTTGGTGGAGAACCTTAACCGCCAGCAATATGAGCCTGTTGTATTGTCTTTCACGGATGGGCCCATGGTGAAGCGGCTGGAAGAGATGAACGTTAAGACCCATGTGATCCATACTGAAAAGCCTTTTGATGTAAGGAAATGGCGGCAGGTGAAGCGTTTTCTCCATAAGGAGGGGGTGAAGCTGGTACATGCACACGGCACACGGGCTTGCTCGAATGTGTTGTGGGCCGCCCGTTCGTTAAAAATTCCTGTGATTTATACGATACATGGCTGGTCATTTCACCGCGACCAGCACCCGGTGGTGCAGCGGATGAGAATTATGGGTGAGCGGTACCTTACTGCCAATGCCCAGGTGAACATTGCAGTATCTGAATCAAACCGGGCCTCTGGTAAGGAGCGTATTCCGGCCCTCAACGCCGTAGTGGTCAACAATGGGATCAACCGGCAGAAATTCACACCTGAAAGAAAATTATCGGACATAAGAGCCGAACTCGGAATAAAACCTGAGGAAAAACTGGTGCTTTTCATCGCCCGCTTCACGGCACATAAGCAACCAATAACACTGATCCGGGCCTTTGCGGAAGCGATAAAAGTCCAGCCCGATCTTCGTTTGCTGATGGTGGGCGATGGCGACCAGAAAGAAGAGGCACTTGCGTTGGTGCAGGCACTTGGCCTGGGCGACCGGGTCATCTTTCAATCGTTCCGGCAGGATGTTCCCGATGTATTGGGGGCATCAGATATCTTTGTACTGCCTTCCCTTTGGGAAGGGTTGCCGATCGGATTACTGGAAGCCATGGCCATGGGCAAGGCTGTAATTGCAACGAAAGTGGATGGCACAGTAGAGGTGTTACAGCATAGAGAGAACGGCATCATGGTAGAGCCTGGGAATGCAGAAGCGCTGAAAGAGGCCATGCTGGAACTTGGCCAGGACGAAACTTTGCGAATTAATTTTGGTCGGAAGGCACTTGAAACCGTCGAAAAACGTTTCAATGCAGTGTATATGACCCGGGAAATAGAAAATATTTACGAGAAACTGTTGAAGGACGGTTCTCCCTCATAAACCTTAATCAGGAAACCATGGAATTTGAAAGGATTGCCGATATCAAACGGCTCGATTTTATTACAGCAGTGCTGAAGGCAAAACTTCCCACAGGCGCCGAAGTGCTGGATGTGGGCTGTGGAAACGGGGTGATCTCCCGGAGCCTGGGAGAAAAAGGATTTAATGTGCGGGGGATCGATGTAAGTGATATCGCCATCGCAAGGGCCAAAGAATTGAACAAGTTGCCCAACGTGAAGTTTGATGTTATCAGCGCTGAACAACTGGTAGCCGACGGAAATAAATACCATGCGGTTATCTGCAGTGAAGTGCTGGAACACCTGAACGATCCCGGGAAATTATTGAAAGTACTGAACCAGACCCTGCACGATGATGGTGTGCTGATTGTTACGGTTCCCAACGGCAAAGGCCCGCGTGAGCTCTTCGTGACCCGTCCCGTTATCGCGATGCAAAAGAAGAACGGGTTCGTTTGGAAAACGGTTTCAAAAATCAAATCACTCCTGGGGTATAAAGGTACCACGGTACAGTCTTCCGCAAGTGACCTCACCCATATTCAGTTCTTTACGAAAAAGACACTTCAACAGCTGGCATCTGAAAATAATTTCGTTATCAAAACCTTCGGCAAAACGAATTTTGTGGAAGACGTGTTTCCTTTCTCCCTTGCCACTAAAAAGATAAAATCATTGCAGAAACTGGATTGTGCCATCGCGGAAGTACTTCCTTACCAGTTCACGGGCGGATTTGTAACCGTGTGGGAAAAGGCAAACAAATAAACACGGGAGTATGATTCGATATATACGCAAACTTGCTTCTTTTGAAAATCCAACTCGGCTCGATTGGATTTTTTATTTTGCAGCGTTCCTCGTTTTGCACGTTCCCGCAATCCTGAATTTCTATCAGAACGACGGCGCAAACAATGCTTACCTGCGTTTCGCGGAGTCGTTGCTGAATGGTAGTCTCGCGCTTCCCCCCATGGATACTTACAACGACATGATTGCTTATAACGGCGCGCATTACCTCCCGTATCCGCCGCTGCCTTCGTTGCTGCTTGCGCCTTTTGTGGCCATTTTCGGTTACCAGCAGGTAAACACTGTATTCATAGTGGTGGTCATGAGCTGCCTCAACCTTTTTCTGCTGCACAAAATACTGGTGAGGTTAAAGGCGGCCACTAACATAGTTCCGTGGCTGATACTGGCCTTTTTCTTCGGAACCGGGTATTGGTTCGCGCTTTTTACCAGTCACCATGTATATTCATTCGCACACATCACGTCGTTAACCTTTCAACTGCTCCTGCTGAACGAACTTTTAGGACGTAAACGCTGGTGGCTCGCGGGGGTTTACATTGGGTGCAGCTTTCTTACCCGGCAGTTCACTTTCGCCTATATTTTTATCGCGCTGGGCTTTCTTTATTACGCCTGGAAGCAGAACAGGGAAGACGTGAAGTTTAAACACCTGGTTCAACTGGGGCTGGGTGCCGGCTTCTTTTTCCTGCTTTACGCGGCATACAATTATGTACGCTTTGGGAACCCAATGGATCCCGGCTATTCTTATATAATTTTCAACGGTGTATTGCGCGACAGGGTGAATGAATATGGTGTTTTCAGTGCCAGGTATTTTCTTTTCAATTTTTACAGCATGTTCATCAAGGGATTCAATATTGAATTTGAAGGGGTGGGGAATATGCACATTAAAGATATGGACCTCTGGGGCACCTCATTGCTTTCTGCAAGTCCCTTTCTTGTTGCGGCTGTGAAGGCGAAGTGGGCACGCCCGCTGGCGATCGGGGCCTGTGCCACTATAGGCGTGATCCTTACGGGAACCTTATTTTACCACAATAACGGGTTTCACCAGATCAATACCATGCGGTTTTCTCTCGACTTTCTTCCGCTGCTGTTCTTGTTGTTTGCCCTTGGCGTGCAGCACATTCCCGCATGGCTTTTGAAAGGGATGATTGTATATGCCATATTGCTGAACATACTTGGATTCCTTATTCATTTTATCTACCAGTAGCATAAATAGATTCCCATGAGCGAAACAATTATTCCTGCGGCTCCTCCTGTAGTGGCTACCGAAAAAAAGAAAAGAGAGTTCATCGGTTATATCCATAATTTCCGGGGCTTCGCCATCATTTCCGTAGTTGCCGGACACCTCCTGATGGAATGGCCGGAAGGCTCCATTATCCATCAGTTTATCCGTGTATTCTGGGAAAACGGTACTGTTTTGTTCATGTTCATGGCGGGGTATCTTTTTCACCACCTCTCCGCGAACTTTAAATACAAGACCTATCTTATTTCGAAACTGAAATTCGTTGTGTTGCCTTACCTGCTGTTGTCTATCCCGATATTGGCTTACCGGCTGTATTCAGGAGATATACCAGGCTATCTTCTTGCTTACAAGCCGGATTTTATGACCCTGAGCGGATGGGAGAAGTTTGTATTCCTGTATGTTACAGGCGGACACATGCAGCAGTTCTGGTTCATTCCAATGATCGTTATATTCTACCTGCTGGCACCGGTTTTTCTCTACATTAACCGGCATCCGGTATGGTACTGGATCATTCTCCCCTTAATGGCACTGTCTATGTACATTGGCCGGGACCCTTTTTCCGATATTCCGCGTATGTTCATACATTTCCTGCCCTGCTATATTTTTGGAATGTTTATGAGTTATAAACGTGCGGACTATCTCGTGTTCGCTCAAAAGTACTGGTGGCTCATTACCGGGGCAACATTATTGGTACTGGGCCTGAACTTCGCGCTTTTCCCCGTTGCCAATACGCAGCTCAATTTTCTGCACAAGATGTTGTTCTGTCCGTTCTTTATTTACTGGTTCTGGAAACTGGATAAAAAGGTGCCCACCATACTCTCAACGCTGGCACACCTCAGTTTCGGGATATTCTTTGTACATTATTATGTACTGCTCGTGCTAAAGGCTGTTTACGAAAAACTGATGAAGCAGCCCATTCCCGGTAACCTGTTGTACTGGACCATTTACCTGGTACTGGTATTGGCCGGAAGTATGCTGGTGATTAAGGCCGCGCAGAAGTTGTTCGGAAAGAACAGCAAGTATTTGGTAGGATGTTGACCTCATTAAATTAGACCGCTAAACAAGTTCAGATGCAGCCGGATAATAAATATGTTTCTTATATCGATGGATTCAGGGGATATGCCATTTTGCTGGTGATCCTTTCGCATTTACACCTTGCGCAAATGGACGTGGCCTTCCTGGGGGTTACCCTTTTCTTTTACGTCAGTGGGTTACTGATCACCAAACTGATGATTGTGGAATACAATAAAATTGGAACGGTGAAACTCGGCGAATTCTATATCCGGCGGTTGTTGCGCCTGTATCCTGCATTGTTGCTGATGCTGATCGTTTCCATTATAGTACTGTTGCTCCATCACTATACGATCATCTGGAGCGATATACTGGCGGGATTGTTTTATTTCACGAATTACTACCTGGTGTATTTTCATCCCGTGCTGCCCGATGCCAACTACCTGCTGGTGTCAAAAATATTGTGGTCTTTGTCTGTGGAGGAGCATTTCTACATGTTATTTCCATTGCTCTTTATCACGTTTTATTCCAACGCCCACAAGCGGTTGTTTTACATCATATTTTTCCTGTTATTTCTTTTTCTCGGCATCAGGATTTTTACGTTTATGACTGCTCCCGGGGGGACAACGGTTTTTCAGCTTACTTACTATACCACGCATTGCCGTGCCGACTCTATTCTTTATGGTTGCTTTTCTGCTTTGCTTCTTTATAAGTATCAGTCTAAGTGGTACCAGCGTTTACTTCAATCGCATATTGCTTTTATCATTGCTGTGGCTTTGCTTGCGGTAACGCTTATTTACAACGACCTGTTCTTTCAGTCTACTATAAAATATTCCCTGCAGGGCATCGCATTCGCTATTATCGTTCCTGCATTCGCTGTATTGCATACCAAAGGATTTATCCATAAACTGGTAGACAATAAATTCATGGTGTTTACGGGGAAACTTTGCTATTCCCTTTACCTGTTCCATTGGGTGGCCCTGAAAGTTGGTAACCTTTATTTTGAAAAGAGCAGCCTGGAATGGTATGCGCTTACAATTTTGCTCACGATTGGGTTGTCTCTAGGGTCGTATTACCTGGTTGAAAAACCATTTGTGGCGTTGAGGAGGAAGTTCGGTTCTAATGCACGCCCCGCCACAGTTTCCTGATTTTGGCTTACGTATAAAAAAGAGCGCATCTTGTTAAGGGATGCGCTCTTTTTTGTTTGAGTATGTTATTGCTATTTGGCAATTTTTTTAGCTGCGTCATAAATAATTGGCGGCGTAAGCTGTTTGAGGATGTCTTTGAAAGACTTACCTGATTTTTCGTTTGGCCTTGCTTTGAACAGGGTGGAATGTGTATCGGTAATCTCTTCTTCGGGCCTGCCGTTCGTATAATAGTAAAGCGCCAGCGATTTTCTGCTTCTGTCCGGAGGGCACCTTAAGGGATCGGGGTGGCCATGGTAGGAGTCGCTGGTGGTGGTGAACAGGGCCATTCTGTTAAAGATGGGGAGGATTTTTTTAACGGCACCTTTCATTTCTTTGTCCCAGAGTTCAAAATGTCCGCCCCAGGACTCGTCCCAGTCTTTGTTCATGTAGACAAGAATATTCAGCCTGCGGTCAAGGTTGGTGAGTTTGTTTTTATTGAAGTCGGCGTGAATTTTCAGCAATCCTCCGGGCAGAATCTGGTGTGCGCCGCCGCCATCGAAGTAAGGATCGGGGATAAGCGCATCGATACCCGTAAGGATGGAAAGGAATTCCAGGAAAGGCTGGGAATTGAGGAAGTGCATGAACTCCCGTGTTTTCTCACCAAAGCGGTATTCGCCTTTGGAGGCCAGTTTGATCTGGTTCGCGTCGTTGTATTTAAGGTCGGGATTCTGGCTGAGATCAGGAAACTCTTCCAGTACCTCCGATAATTTTTCGGCATTGAAGAAATTATCGAAATAAGTGTTGGGGAAAGGCTCCGCCGAAAGGTAATCGGCCCTTCTGCTTTTTGCGAGGTCATGCAATTCAGATACGGACAGGTCGATAAATTTCATGTGAATAATATTATGATTAATGATTGTACGGGTTTCATGTAAATATGGAAGCGTGGTATTGATGAGGTTTTTCCGGGTATTTGGAAGATGTGATACGTGCCAGTGAACTCAATCCTGAAAAGCGAAATAAAATTACTCAAAAAAGCGAAACTTCATAGTAAACCGGCCGGAATTACAGAAAAGAATATGGGAAAGATGGGTATACCCATAAAGTGGTATTGGAGCAAACTACTGGTTTATAGTACTTTTGTGCAATAGCAACAGATGTGCAAAAATAATTATACCGGGAAGTTGCAGAATTTGAAAAAAGATACTTCCTTTGTATGTCCTATGTTATAGCTACCCCTGATTCAGCATCCTAGTAATACCACACTACATCTTCAATTTCCTCTATTGAATTCCATCGTTCCAATCTCCTCCATGGATATTACCATTTAGTTATTTATCTAACGGCGACAATCCGTATTTATACTGTTCGAATCTGAAACCAACCGTGGCTGAAGTAGTGGGCCACACAAACCTTAAAATTAGAGTATGAAAACTTTTACAAGAATTTTCAGCTTACTGGCGATTGTTCTTTGTGCTGCCCTGGGGAACGCGGCGGTGGCACAAACCGGCGTCCTGAACCCGGACGACCCGATCGTTGTTTATAACCCCAGCGCCCCGCCGGCTACTCCGGCTTACGGAACGCTTGCCAAATGGGTGAAAACAAACCGTGTTTCTTTCAACACATCTTCCTTTAAAGCTTACTACTACAAAGGCATGGCTTTCCGCCTGAAATTTCCGAAGTCTTACAAAGACTCATTGGGAACAGGTAAGAAGTACCCCATCTTCATATTTTTTCACGGGATAGGTGAGAAAGGAACTATTTACGATAACGAATACCAGCTTTACCATGGTGGCCAACGTTTCATGAACTATGTGGACAATGGCAACTTTGATGGTTTCCTGCTTTACCCGCAAACATCTTCCGGTTCCGGAGCTTTTAATACCGGTCATTATCAGAACGTAAAAGAGTTGATTGAGAATTATTTCGTTCCTCAGATCAATGTGGACATCAACCGTGTGATCGTTGACGGCCTTTCCGGTGGCGGTGGCGCAACATGGCAGATGCTTACCAACCACACGAAACTTGTAGCAGCCGGTTTGCCCATCAGCGCCGTTTCAGTAGCAGATGGTGATGCAAGTAAGGTACAATCCCTGAAATGGACACCAATCTGGTTGTTCCAGGGTGGACTTGATAAATCTCCCGCTCCCTTCACTGCAAGAGGAGTGGTTTCTAATTACAGGAATGCGGGCTCAAACATCAGCTATACTGAATACCCCAACCTGGGGCATGGTTGCTGGAACCAGGCCTGGGTGGAACCTCAGTTTATTCCATTCATTAATAAAGCGCATAAAGCTAACCCCTGGCCGTTGAACGGAAGAACCGAATATTGCCCGGGTGATCCCATCAACCAGGTGATTGGTCTTACTGCCGGCTTCGATGGTTATGAATGGCGCAAAAACGGTGACCTGATTGTTGGCGCCAGTTCAAATACAATTACAGCTACTTCGGTAGGCGTTTATTCTGCACGTATCCGCCGTGGAACTGAATGGTCTCCATGGTCTCCCATCCCCGTTGAAATTAAACTGAAAGGTGCCACTGTTTCTCCTGATATTCAGGCGGAAGCGGGTACCACCCGTGTTATACCTGCTCCTGACGGAACAAATTCAGTTCAATTGTTTGTACCGGAAGGATACGCTTCTTACCAATGGGTGAAAGATGGCAGTGCAACTGTGTTGGGTACTTCCAATACATACGTGGCCACTTCAGCAGGTGCATACCGCGTGAAAGTGACCGAAGAGTTTGGTTGTTCAAGCGAATTCTCTAATCCTTTCACGGTAATTGACGCGAATGGTGCCAACGGACCTTCAGCAGCTTCAGGTGTAATTGCAACTGTTCTTTCCAAAACTTCAATCAAACTGGACTGGAACCAGAGCAGCAATCCTGCTCCCGGAACAAATGAAACAGGATTCGAAAT
>CAMLPA010000036.1 GCA_946481605.1 uncultured Flavihumibacter sp.
TTTGCTCCGGGGAAGAACCCGTTGCTGGTGCCGCCATGGAACATGTACAGGTTCACGGACACCCCGTTGTCCACCATCCATTTGAAGTCGGCGAGTTTTTCTTCCACTGAATGCACTTCGTGTTTTCCGCCCCAGTAGTCGAACCATCCGGTCCAGAATTCGGAGTTGAATTTTGGAACGTCTGGTGCATATTTTTCGAAGATGGCGAAGTTTTTCTGTGCACCGCCGCCGAAATTAATGGAAGGCATTACACCTTCAACGTGTGCGTTGTCGTAATAATTTTTTCCGGCCCAGTCGCAATGGAACAGGGGTACATCCACACCTGCTTCCAACAATGTATTTTTAATCGCGTTTACATACACCTTATCACCGGCGTAAACGCCATACTCGTTTTCCACCTGTACCATCAGTACGTTACCACCTTTGGAAATGAGATTCCCTTTGAATGACTGCACGGCTCTTTTGAGGAAAGCCAGTGTGGCGGGCATGTATTTAGGATCGGAACTGCGGAGGGTGATGCCTTTGTTTTTCAGCAACCAGGCGGGCAAACCGCCGAGGTCCCATTCTGCACAGGTGTAAGGCCCGGGACGGATGATAACCCACAGGCCCTCTTCCTGCGCGATCTTACAGAAAGCCGCGATGTCCAGGTTGTCTTTGAAATCAAATTTTCCGGGCATGGGTTCATGCGCGTTCCAGAACATATATGTGCAGATGGTATTGAGTCCCATAGCGCGGGCTTTTTTTAACCTGTCGCGCCAGTAAGGGCGTGGAATTCTCGCATAGTGCATTTCACCACTGATGATGTGGAGCGGTTTTCCGTCGAGGATGAAATCTTTCTTTCCGATCTCAAAACTGTGTTTTGCCTGCTGGGCCGTAGCCGTGGCTGTTACCAGTACCGCCAGTAAAAGGACTTTAATCTTTTTCAACATCAATTTTTGCATTACAATAAATCAATAAGGAGTATTGCGCGCAAGTTAAAGGGTTAGGGTTGGGAAATACTTCGCGTATTTTAGCAATTCGTGCAAGTATTATGTAACAACATGTTTTTTAACAGTTGTTTTAACTTATCAGTCGCATTAAAAGAGAGGGACATGTAGAAACATGCCCCTCATCGATTGCAAATGAATCTAACCAAACTGCCTTAATTCTCGATAAAATTGAAAGCTCTGACGTTGCAGAACCTGCCTGGATCTCCCGCTGGTTGTGTGGTAAGATAACCGATGCTCACCTCTTTTCTTTCTGTTAAAGTAAAGGTCACTTTCAGTTGAGCAAGTGGCTTTCCGTTAACAATTTTTGTATAACCGATAGCGGTTTGCACCTGCGCCACATCTGGTAATCCGTCACCTGCTGACACTACCAGGTAAGCGTTGTCCGCTTCCGTTAGGTTGGTATCCCTGAGGTCGGAGATTGCGAAAGTATAGGTACCGGGATTCAATACACGTGTTTGCCATATTTTCCCGTTAGTCACTGCAGGTGCGCCCCATCCGGATTCCACATTAAAAATATTGCCATTCCATTCGTCCCAGCCGCCGTAGCCGCCATGGCTTTTCACGGCATCATTAGATTTCCATTCTGCAAGATTCCCCCATCTTCCGCTTCTTCCGGAAGCGATGAAAGGTACTTTTCTGTTGAGTAATTGCGGCGCAACTTTTACCACTCTTTCCGTATAAGGAACATGGAATGTATCCACACTGGTAGCATCCGGCTTAAAAACGGTTCTATAACGGATTGTAGTGGTTGAATCCATACCATTTAACCTGATGGAAGCTTCAGTAGGTTTAAACACCAGGGTCTTCACTTTTCCACTGTCGGTATATTCCAGTTCAGTATACTGGGCACCCAGCGACGGATCAAGTTGCTCCCAGTTGATAATGGTATATCCTGGTTCAAATTCAAAACTACCGATCAACCGGTTGGATATTTTCCGGCGGTAAGCATTTCCATAAGAAATACCTGTTACCACAACCGGCACTGATTTGTTTCCCTGTGCATCATAAGTATGAATGGTAAAGGGCCTGATACCTTCTGAAATATTAATGTATTGCCTGAAAGTATCAATAAGGGCTGGTTTGATTTCGTAAACAACAGAATCTTTTTTATCGTTCCAGAATACTTTTAAGGCAACGATTTTAGGATCAGAGTTGAGCAAGCCATATACCTGAATACGCTCTTTGCCGGAAAAGATTTTAGCGGAATCGAGTTTACCCGTGTAAAGTATTTCACCCGTTTCTATGTGCTTTTTATAGTCATCCCATTTTGAACAGGAGAGCAACATCGTACCGGAACAAAGCAAGGCCCCGGCTACCCTCAATATATTTTTCATACCTGAAAACAGTTTCATATTGCTGTTTTTAATTGTAAAGAATGGGCAACACTAACGCGGATCGCCATATACTTTCAGTTCATTGATGCTTTGCGCGGTACCTCCGGCAAAATTTTCCAGACAACGGATGCGCATGTACCTTACCCTTGGCGCATCCAGCCGCACATCAAAGTTAAATCCAGCCGATGCGGTAGTCTGATCCAGATTATTGTCGGTACCATAAGCCAATCCTGAAGGCTTTACTACTTCATAGTAGCCGATCAGTTGCCAGCTTCCGTCCAATGCGCCATTGGAAGACGGGTTTACCGATCCGTACACTTCAAAACGTTTCATTGTTGTAAGAAAATAATACCTGTCTCCTTCAGGATAAGGCCTGATGTAGATCCTGCTTAATTTGGATACGATGCCCATATCTAAAGTGATCATGTGTGGCTGAGGTCCTCCATTCACCTGATGGGTGAAGCTGGTATATGGCCAACCTAATCTGTTGTCCCAGGCATATTCAAGCCTCGCGCCATTGGTCACCTGCGGCGCATCTCCCGGCAATACAAATGCCCTGAACTTTGAAGGATCAAGTTGTACCTCATAAATAGGTTTCAGGTCCTTGTACAGCGTATCTGTCGTATTTCCCCAACGATCTCTCACAAGAAAGCCCACTCTTATATCCATCGTATCCAACCCCCGTACCTTTTTCAGGATGGAGTCGATATTGGTAAATACGCTCTTGTTGTTGTCTACTTCAAACTCGAGAAATCTGTTTCTGGTAAGTACTACCAATCCTATATTATCCTTGGTTGGATTCACCGCGCGGATGTTGAACCCGCCAAAATCATTTTCCACCTCTATACTCTTAAAAACTTTCCAGATGGGTGCCTCCAGTGGCTGTACTTTAACTACCACTGGTTCAGATTCCACACCACTTCTGGATACAGAATAGAGCTTAACCTCGTACTCCTTCATATCCGCGAAGCCTTCCACAATCAGTGAATCCTGGTAATAGGAAGCTTTGGATTCAGCAGGCACTCCGGATGTAGGTACATACTCAGCCTTTACATACAACAGCCGTTCATCGTTCGGCACCTGGTACATTATTTTTGCCTTCCCGGCCATATTCACTACCGTAACATTTGTAATGGTGCCGGGCACTGTGGGATCATTGTCAATTGGCCCTGGGTCCTCACTTTTTCTGCAGGAAACAACTGTTGCCAGCATCAATAATAAAAATCCTGTTTTTATTGTCAGTTTCATAATTTCTGGTTTAAGATGAGCATTACCATCCCGGGTTTTCAACAAGGTTCGGGTTACGACGTGTATCATACAATCCTATCGGCCAGAAATAGTCCCTTGGAGAAAGGAAGCGCTGGCTGTAGATCACTCTTTCGCGGTAATATGTTTCCGCGGTTTTACCCATGATGGTCCACCCGGTGATGTCTTTGTTCTGTTCGTCGAATGCTTTTTTCCAGCGGCGAAGGTCCCAGAATCGTTGTCCTTCGAAAGCCAGTTCTATCAGTCTTTCACGGTGAATGATTTCCCGCAGTCCCTCCTGGGTGGTGTATTTGGTTGGATTGCTGGAATAATTGCTCCAGGATTCCACCACACCTTTTAATCCTGCTCTTTCGCGTACCATATCCACGTACTGAATGGCCTGTGCGGATCCGGGTTCCACTTCATTTAACGCTTCGGCATACATCAGTAACAGATCAGACATCCTGATTTCCGGCCATGGATATTGTTTATACACAGGTGCAGAAGAACCAGCAGTAGTTGACTCCCAATGCACCAGCTTTTTAATAAAATAGCCTGTTTCGTTCCAGTTTACAAAATCGCCGAAACCAGCTTTGTCGCCATTTTTCGCTTTCACATAGAAGGTATTTCTGTCGTTACCATTTGATGTGGCATCTTTCATATACCATACACCACCATCAAATCCGAGCGATGCGTAGAAGCGTGGTTCACGGTCAAAGTTCAGGCGTGCGGTTACGAAACCGGGTTCAATATAATTGCGTTCGGCTGAAGTAGCGGTGCGCAATTGTTCATAGTTAGAGAAATTGAGCGTCCTGTCTTCTTCGATAGGAACACCATTTTGCGTGTAGAACATTTTGGCGATCTTCATTGGCGGTGCCCAGATTCCCTGTAGTTGTGCACGTGTATTGTTAGTCGCACGTTCCATGGGTGGCATACAGAGTGCTTCGTTCACAAAATACATTTGTGCGTTGGGCCATACATTCTCACGGCCCCATCTTTCCGTTACCGCATTCCTGATACTCAACTGCGTTTTGGTGGTGTCCGTTAACCCAAGGAAGTCCACAGTATACTTATATAATCCATGACCATTGGCTTCAGCGGTTTCGATGGCCACCTTTGCCGCATCGCGGGCCTTCACCCATTTATTGGCATCGAAAGTTGGATTGAAAAGCGCCACACCATCTTTATCACGGAAAGACACCATATCGGGATTACCATTGAAAAGCGGGCTGGCCGCGGTGATCCATAATTTCGCCTTCAGTGCCATGGCAATGGTTTGCGTAATTCTGCCCAACTGTGTGTTTTCTTCTGTAATGCGTGGGGGAAGTCTGTCGTAAGATTCATCCAGCAGGTTTGAAATATAATTCACACAGGAATCAACGGGCATTCTTTTGGAAAGGGAACCATCCACATCATCGTCCAGCCCAAGGTTCTGATCCATGATGGGAATAGGGCCGTACATACGCATCATGTAAAAATGGTAGTAGGCCTTGAGGAACTTCGCTTCAGCGATCCAGCGTTCACGTTCAGACTGGGTAATATCAGGCACCAGCGCCGGGTTTTCCATATTCTCAATGAAGATATTGCACTGCCTGATGCCTCTCCACAGTTTTTGATGGTCAAAACGTGTACTGTTTCCTTTTCTTGAACCTGTCCATTCGTCAAACAGCGGGGCATCTTTGTTCTGCTGCCCCTGCGCGATTCTGAAAATCGGGTGCCAGTGCGCCTGGTCGTTTTGCGGCAGCCAGATTTCATCGCCGCCCAACAAACCTACATTGTACCATCCGTCCCCGCCTTTTGGCTGATAGGAATAAAGGGTAAACAGGTACTTTTCAGCTTCATTTCTTAATTTAAAAGCATTTTCAATGGTGGCCACATTGTCCGGCACCACATCAAGGAACTTGTTACAGGAGCCCAGCATCGACACGGACAGGGAAAGGGCAACCGGTATCCAAATATTTTTACGTTTCATAATTTGTTCAGTTTTTCCTTCAGGTTAAAAATTCACTTCCAAACCAAGACTGTACACCGACTGAATCGGGTACCCCAAACCGTTACCTCCCATTTCAACGTCCCACAATTTGAAATCACTGAGGATAAAGAGGTTGGTGGCAGACAAATACGCTCTTACACCTGATATGCCCACCGTGGGAATTTTACCGAAAGTGTAACCAAGGTCCACACTCTTCAACCGGAGGAAATCGCCATTGCGCATCCACCAGGTAGAAGTCTGGTTGTTTGGGCCAACCCTCCAGGTACTAAGGCGTGGCCAGAAGGCGTATATATCCCTGTTCTCTTCGCTCCAGTAGTCGTTGGCTATTACGTTCAGCAAACCGTTCTGGAAACCACCTTCCTGGAAGAAAGGCTGAATGGCGGCCGGATTGATAAAGAACGAAGAACGGGCGGAACCCTGGAAGTAGAAGCTGAAGTCGAGTTTCTTATAGCTCATGGAAGCGCCGAAGCCATAGATAATTTCCGGTTGTTGCGGATAGCCGATGGCCACACGATCGTCGGAAGTGATCACGCCGTCGCCGTTGATGTCACGGTATTTGATGTCCCCAGCCATCAGTCCCGGGTCATTGAACTGTGTTGGCGAGTTGGCCACTTCTTTTTCGTCGATGAACAAACGTTCGGCAATATATCCCCATGCCTGCGAAATAGAGGAGCCGGCAGTGCGCAGGTGGGCCAGGCTTTCATCGTACAATAATTCATCCACCGTTACACGTTTGCTGGTAGCATAAGTGAAGGTTCCCCTCAGGTTTCCATGGAAGTTTTTGCTGAAGGATTTCTGGTAGCTGGCAGAAAGATCCACGCCCTGGGTTTCAGATTTACCATAGTTGGCATAAGGCACAGCCATCAATCCCAGCGCGGATTCCACATAAGTTTTCGGCAGCAATATCTGGGATCGTTTTTGTTTGAATACATCCACAATAACATCCAGGGAATTGAACAATTTCAGGTCCATACCCAGGTTCAGTTGCCTGGATTTCTCCCAGGTAATACCGGCATTTGCATAGCGCGAAATAGAAACACCGGGACGGTAATAAGTAGCGGTACCATCGTTCCTGCCGAAGGAGGCGCCAAAGCCGCCATCGTTCAGGTTCACATTAGACAGGTAGAAGAAACGGTCGTTTACGTTACCGATCTGATCGTTACCCACCACGCCGTAGGTAGCCCTGAATTTCAGGTCGGTGATTACGTGCGAAAGGCCATCAAAGAATCTTTCATTGGAAATTTTGTAACCAATACCTCCTGAAGGGAAGAAACCAAAACGGTTGCGTGCATCAAACCTTTCAGAGCCATTGTACCCAAAGTTAAACTCGGCAAGGTAACGGTCATCGAAGCCATAGGTCATTCTTCCAGACAATCCACTGTTCCTGCTGGGCAAGGAGGAAGCCACGGTTCCTGAATTACCTGTTTCATAACTCGACATGTAATAAATCAATGAACCACCAATGCGGTGCTTTTCCGCGAAAAGCCTGTTGTAAGTGAGTGTTCCTTCCAGCCAAAGCCTGGAATCCACCACTTTCCCCCCTTCACCATAGCCCAGGTATTCGGTACCGGTTGTTCCCACTGAAGTGGCCGAACCATCGTTCAACACCATTATATCATAAGATTTCCCATCTTCTCCTACCACACTATTATAATAGAAAGGGTTATAAGACCTGTTCACATCAAAATAGGAATACCTTCTGAGGTAACCCATGGTACGGAAAGTCAGTCCTTTGGTTAGGAAGTCGAGGTCCTGCTTCAGTTCCAACTGAGGTTGCACGTTGGAAGTCTTATACACACTATAGCCCCGCACCATTTCGGCGTATGGGTTAACATAAAGGGTGGAGGTAAGTTGTCCGTTGGCCTGTGTGAGTGCTGACCCGAAAAGCGGATGGTCCACATAAGGCCTTTTCTCCCTGGGATACAGGGCCGGGAACATTACGGGATTGGAACGACGGGCATAGTCGAAAATAGCAGCACCGCCACCAATTGGTCCGCTGTAGTCATCAAACTGACCATATAAACGCACCACCAGTTCAGTCCCTTCCCTGAGGTTCAGGGTAACCGTGGAACGGAGTGAATATTTGGACAATTTGATGTTGTTGTTGAAATCGTTGATCGGATCCACCTTCAGCACCCCGTTATCACGGCCATACGAAGCGGCCACATGGTACTTGGCGCGCGGCGTTCCGCCATTCACACTCAGGTAGTTGTTCTGGTTGATGGTATTTTTCCTGATGAGCTGATCAACCCAGTTGTTGCTGGGGTAAAGAAAAGGATCATCTCCATCAATGGTGTGGTTGATCTTGTTGGGAGAATACGGCAGGATAGCGTTCGGGGACCGCGTGAGTGCGGCTTCATTCGCCAATCTCATATAGGTAATATTATCCGCCATATCGAAATTCTTCGTATTGGAAGACATCCTGGTTTCGCTTCTCAGGAAGAATTTGGCCACACCTTCCTTACCGGTTTTCGTATTAACGAGTATCACACCGTTCGCACCACGTGCACCATACACAGAAGCAGCGGCAGCATCTTTCAATACGGAGAAATCTGAGATATCGTCGGGCTGAATCCTCGCCAGGTCGGTGGGAGAAGATTCAACTCCGTCAATCAGAATAAGGGGATCCTGCTTACCTGTTCCAAACGTGGAAAGTCCCCTGATGTAAAACGCGGAGTTATCGGTTCCCCTACCCGGTTCACCACTCTGCTGGAAGGAGATCATACCCGCTACGCGGCCCGCGAGTTGGTTGGTAAGGTTTCCGGTGGGGCCTGTAAGGTCTTTCACACTTACTGTGGTAATTGAACTTACCAGGCTCGATTTTTTCTGCGTGCCCCCGAAGCCGATTACGGTCACTTCACCGAGGTCGCTGTTCAGCGGTAGCATTCTTACGGTCAGTTCTATTACCCCGTTGGCAATGTTCTTTCCTGAAAGTGCCACCACTTCTCTCTGGTATCCTGTGAAGGTAAATTCAAGAATCGCATCAGACGATACGGTAGCTTTGAAACGACCGAGTTCATCGGTCACGAATTTTTGTGTTTTACCTGAAACGGCGATGCTCACATTGGGCAATCCGCCAACACTGTCGGCTACCGTTCCCTGAACGGTCACCTGCTGCTGGGCAACAGCGCTGTGAAACGCAAAGAGCAGTATCCACATCACCCAAAAGCGACTATTTTTCCTGAAACTCATGTAATTGTTTGTTGTGATTGATGAATGGGAAGTACAGCACATAGCAAACCCGATATGCGGGGAAGCCACGCATGCACAACCTTGATCCGAATAATATTACCGCTGCTTTAAGAACCGGAGGCAGAACGGTGCCGGAGTGAAAATTTCTGGAATAATGGTAAAAAGGATGGTTTGTCCCTGCATGGGGGAGCCTGGGGAAAAGCCCGGAACTTTCTCATTTTATATGGCAATTTTGGTTTCGTTACTTGGGTGCTTGTGCAATATTAACAGCAACTGCACCTATTTTAACCCTCATTTTCTCCCAATTGGGGGTACAATTTCGTATTGTACCCCTTCCGAAAACATTATTTGCGCTTGTGTGTGGTATCTGTAAGGTGGTAGGACCGGCCAAAGGCTTTCCTGTACTTGCGGATGTACTCCGATGGCGTAACCCCAAACTGCCTGGTGAACTGCTCCCTGAAATATTTGATGCTGCTGATGCCCACCTGGAAAGCCGCTTCGTTTACATTTGAAGGGGTATGAATCAGTATTTCAGCGGCTTTTCTCAACCGGATGAAACGGATGAACGCGTTCACCGACTGACCGGAAATAGATTTCACTTTTTTGTACAGGGCGGAATGGCTCATGCCCAGTTCCGAAGCGAAAAGTTTTACGTTGAATTGTTCGTCGTCGATATGCTTTTCAACGATGGCCATACATTTTTCGAGGAACTCCTTGTATTCAGCGGGTATTTTCAGCGGATTATCCTGGAGGGTGACTTCGTTGTAGAAATAGTGCTGGAGATTGGACCTGTTCTTCAACAAAGATTGTACCCTTGCCAGCAGCAACTCTTTATCGAAAGGTTTGGTCAGGTAATCATCGGCACCGGTTTCCACGGCTTTCAGCTTCATCTCCTGGGAGGCGCTGCCGGTGAGCAGGATCACGGGGATAAAATTGAGTGCGGGATCTTTTTTCAATATTCCGCAAAGTTCCACACCATTCATGCCCGGCATGTTCACATCGCAGAGTACCATATCGGGAAGATGCCGCCTTGCCAGCTTAAGCCCTTCTTCCGCGTTTTCGGCCGTGTACACGGTAAAGCCCGTGAACATTCCTGCAATGTACTGCCTCATCTGCGGGTCGTCATCCACCACAAGCAGTCCGGGTTCTTCCCCGATAATGGCTTCCTGTTTCGCTTCCACCCTGGCATCTTCCGCAATACACAGTTCGTCTTCCACCAGTTCGTTGAGCAAACCGTTGCCCACAGCCGGTTTTTCTTCCACTACAGCATCCTGTAAATGTGCGCTTCCTTTGCGGAAAGTTATGGTGAATTCGGTTCCTGCTCCTTCCCTGCTTTCATATTCTATGGTAGCTTTCAGTTCGTCTACAAATTGCTTCACAAGGTAAAGCCCGATGCCAAAGCCGGGTTTAGCCACGCCCGGTTGCTCCACCTGGTAAAAGCGTTCAAACAATTTGTTGCCGACATGGGCAGGAATTCCGGATCCCGTATCCGTTACCTTCAAAATCACCTGCTCATTTTCTGCCGACAGATCAACGGTAATCTTTCCACCGGCAGGCGTATATTTCATTGCATTGGACAACATATTGTACAAGATGATCTCCAGTTTCCCCCTGTCGCCAAACAAAGTAATATCCGATTCTGCACTGTTAAAAACCAGTTCAATCTGCTGGAGCCTGGCCTGCTGGGTAAAGGCCTGGTAAACTTCTTCGCACAATTCACGGAAATTCAACTCACTTACTTTGAGGTGTTCTTCGCCACCATCCGATTTGCGGAAAAGCAGCAATTGATCCACCAGGCTCAGCAAGCGGCGCGCGTTCCTGTACACAATCTGCAATTCATCGGCAGGCGCTTCTTCTTCAGCGCGCTTCCTGCGGATCATATCTTTCAGCGGGTTGATGATTAAGGTGAGTGGGGTACGGAATTCATGCGAAATATTGGTCAGGAAAGCCATGCGTCTTTCGTTGAGCTCTTTTTCCTGGTTGCTTTTCACTTTTTCCATTTCATGCTCGGCACGTTCCTTATCTGCGTTCAGTTTCACGAGACGCATTTCGTAAGCCAGTTCCTGCTGCCTTGCCCTGTAGCGGAGCAATACATAAAAACCGGTGGCTGCAAGTAGAAGATATAGCGCATAAGCCCACCAGGTGCGGTACCAGGGTGGTAATACGGTAATGGGTAACCGAATTTGTCCCGGATTCCAAACGCCGTCAGCATTCGTGGACCTGATGTGCAGCACATAATTACCTTCCCGCAGTCTTGGATAGCTTACCTGCCGCTGTTTGCCTGCCTCGTGCCAGTTTTTATCCCAGCCTTCGAGGAAATAGGAATAGCTTACTTTTTCCGGCGCGGAAAATTCCAATGCCGCAAAACTTACCGTTACCGACGCGTCATCGTAAGGCACTTCCAGCGCAACCGGCTCATTCTCTTCCTTCTTCACATACCTGTTCCCATCGCGGAGCGGAAGGTTATTGATGCTCAAAGCCGTGAGCGACAAGGGTGGCATGTACGACCGGGGCACGATGGATGACGGAAAGAAAATATTCGCGCCGCCAATGCCCCCCACCAGCAATTCCCCTGATTTTAACCGGAGTGCCGCATTGTGCAGGAACTGGTTGCTTTGCAGCCCATCTGAAGCAAAAAAGCGGGTGAAAGTATTCGTTGCAGGATCGAATTTGGTGAGTCCATTGAAAGTAGTGAGCCACAACATCCCCTTTTCATCTTCCAGTATCCTCAGAATGGCATTGTTACTCAAACCATCCTCGTCGCTCCAACGCTTCAGCACTTTGCCTGTTTTCCTGTCGTACTGCAGCAATCCTGCGCCTTCCGTACCGATCCAGAAACGGCCTTTTTTATCTTCATGCAATGCCCTTACGGGTTTGCCGATGTCAACATATTGGTGCTGGTGGTTTTTCTTATCAATCCGCACCAGGTAATAACAATCGCCGGCCCACAGGGTACCGGCCCTGTCTTCGTACAGGGAGAAAAGATCATTTAATTGCTGGTCGAAGGGCTGAAAACTATTTTTCTCCGGGTAATACCTGTACAGTTTTCCAGCACTGAAGGTGGATACCCACAATACATGGTCGCGGTCTTCCAGGAATTGCCAGGCATTGGGATTTAAAATGTTTTCCCCGCTGTTGAAGCAGGTATAATGCTCAAATGTGCCGCTGTTTTTTTTGAAGCGGTTCACGCCACCGCCGAAAGTAGCCACCCATATTTCACCACGACTGTCTTCATAAATATTGGTCACCTGGTTGTTGCTGAGGGAAGAAGCGTCTCCCGGACGGTGCCTGTAGTGGACTACAGCATTCGATTGCCGGTTCCATTTGGTGATGCCGCCCCCTTCCGATCCGATCCAGATATTCCCTTCCGAGTCTTCACAGAACGAAGATGTGAAATTGTTTGCAGGCACTTCCTTGCTGCCCGTGGGTTTGAGGTCTACGGAACGAAACCTTGCCTTGAAAGGATCCATTACGTTCAGGCCGCCTTTCAGACTTCCCATCCATATTCTCCCTTCCCTGTCTTCGTAAACGCTGAATACGGATTCACTATTGAGCATGTATTTGCCTTCTCCGTATTTCAACTCATCCCTACCCTGGCCATCGCCCCTGAAAACCGTTACACCGCCACCTTCAGAAGGTATCCACAGGTTTTTGCGGCCATCAAAAGCAATACTAGTGATCATCCCGGTAATGCCGTTGCTCCTGTTGTCGCGGAAAAGTTTTTTTGAAGCGGGATCAAAACGGAAAACACCATGATCCGACGCAAGCCATAGTTCTCCCTGCGCATCCACCGCCATGCTTCTCACGAGGGGAATGGGCGGGTGTTCCAGCAATAATTTCCCCTGTCTGGAATCATACCTGCACAACCCGATATCATTCAATACCCAAACGCGTTGAGCGTGGTCTACTTCTATATCGAAAGAATTATAAAAATACGTTTCAGCACCATTTACCTTCATGGGCACCACCCTTGCAGCATCCGCACCGGCTTGCTGCACCATAAAACCCAGCCCGTTTGAGCCAATGTAAACATTCCCTGTTTTATCGGCCGCCACCATGTTCACGCTCGTGATGATGCGTTTCTTTTTGCCATCCCCCGGGTCAGTAAAACGTGCAGGCGTAAAAACATCCGTCAGCGGATCATATATACCGATCCCCTGCCCCGTTCCGATCCATAAACGGTTTGATTTATCTTCCGCAATACTGTAAATGAAATTGTGGGAAAGTGAAAGTGAGTCTCCCGGCCTGTTCCTGAACACTTTAAAATCATAGCCATCATAGCGGTTCAGGCCATCATAAGTGCCAAACCACATATACCCGTTATGGTCCTGGAAAATACAGCGTATCGAATTGTTGGAAAGGCCCTGTTCTATGCCAAGTTTGTAAACCGGCGCCTGGGCCAGGGCTGTGTTCTGTACGCACCAAATCAACAAACACAACACCACCGAAGTGTATTTATGGCAAGTGATATTCATATTAGCAATCCAGTTTTGGCTCCCGATTCAATCGTTAAAACAAACTTATTTAAAATAATTGTCTTTTTTACATTTATTTTAACACATCCCTTAAAATTCACCTAAAACCTTCATTCTCCACCGATTGCGGTATTCCTGCCTAAAGTTCCTTTTCTTTGCAGCAGGAATACCTTTTATGGCTTTATTTTCTCCACAACTCAGAACAGTGAACGTGACCCGTTACATCACCCCGTTACGGGAAGGCGGCTCTCTGCCTGCCATTACCGAAGCAGATGATGGTTTTATGTATGTGCTGAAGTTCAGGGGTGCAGGCCAGGGTTCCCGTGCGCTGATTGCCGACCTGATAGGCGGTGAAATGGCCCGACTGCTCGGCTTCCGCGTTCCCGAAATGGTTTTCGCCCAACTGGATGAAGCTTTTGGCAGAACCGAGCCCGACGAAGAAATTCAGGACCTCCTGAAAGCGAGCGTGGGCCTGAACCTGGCGCTGCACTACCTTTCCGGCGCCATCACTTTCGACCCCAATGTAACGAAGCTGCCTTCGCGCACCGCATCCGAAATTGTATGGATGGACGCCTTTCTGATGAATGTGGACCGTACGCCCCGGAACACCAATATGCTGGTATGGAACCGGGAACTATGGCTGATAGACCATGGCGCCTCGCTGTATTTTCACCATACCTGGACCAATTGGGAAGAACAAAGTACCAAGCCTTTTGTACAGGTGAAGGACCATGTACTGCTGCCTTATGCCGCAGAAATTGAAGCCGTGGATGAAGACTTTAAAAAGCTGCTCACGCCGGAAAATATCCGCGCTATAACGGAACTGATCCCAGACGAATGGCTGACGCACCATGAAAGCAGTGTTGCAGCACAAAAAAATATTTACGCCCGTTTCCTGGAGAACAGGCTGCTCCATTCCCGAAACTTTGTAAACGAAGCCCTCCATGCAAGGAAAGCACTTATATGAATATGCCGTAGTAAGAGTGGTGCCACGCGTTGAAAGGGAGGAATTCGTAAACGTGGGGGTGATCCTCTATTGCAAAAGCCTGCGCTTCCTGGAAACGAAGTT
>CAMLPA010000037.1 GCA_946481605.1 uncultured Flavihumibacter sp.
GTTATGATTAATCTTCTTCCACTTTGATCTTGCCTTTGTTCTTGGCGATCACTTCTTCTGCCACGTTGTTCGGAGCAGGAGCGTAGTGAGAGAACTCCATGGTAGAGCTGGCACGGCCGGAGCTCAGTGAACGGAGGGAGGTTACGTAACCGAACATTTCGCTCAGGGGCACTTTGGCCTTGATAACCTGAACACCTGCACGGGTATCCATACCTTCGATCATACCACGACGACGGGAAAGGTCACCACTCACGTCACCCATGTACTGGTCGGGCGTAAGTACTTCCACTTTCATGATCGGCTCGAGGAGTTGGGGCTTCGCTTTGGCACCTGCGTGGCGGAAGCCAGCTTTGGCGCAAAGTTCGAAGGACATCGCGTCGGAGTCCACCGCGTGGAAGCTACCGTCGAAGATGCGCACTTTCATGTTCACAACGGGGTAAGCAGCCAGTACACCGGTATTCATCGCGGTTTCGAAACCTTTCTGGATCGGCGTGATGAATTCGCGGGGGATAGAACCACCAACGATGTTGTTCACGAACTGGAAGCTCTTATCAGGGTTCTCTTTTTGCCATTCTTCGTCTACAGGACCGAGTGTGAACTGGATGTCGGCGAATTTACCGCGACCACCGGTTTGCTTTTTCAGTACTTCACGGAATTCAATGGTTTGGCTGAACGCTTCTTTGTAGGCCACCATCGGTGCACCCTGGTTCACTTCCACTTTGAATTCACGACGCATACGGTCGATGATGATTTCCAGGTGCAATTCTCCCATACCACGGAGGATGGTCTGACCAGTTTCTTCATCTGTATTTACACGCAGTGTAGGATCTTCTTCCACCAGTTTAGCGATGGCCATACCCATTTTATCCACATCAGCCTGAGTTTTAGGCTCCACGGCTACCGCGATCACGGGATCAGGGAAGGTCATGGATTCCAGTACGATGGGATGCGCTTCGTCGCAAAGGGTATCACCGGTTTTGATGTCTTTGAAACCAACAGCCGCGCCGATATCACCAGCTTCGATGAAATCGATGGGGTTCTGTTTGTTCGCGTGCATCTGCATGATCCTGGAGATACGCTCGTTCTTACCGGTACGTGTGTTCAGTACATAAGAACCAGAGTCCAGCTTACCGGAGTAAGCACGGAAGAATGCCAGACGGCCCACGAAAGGATCGGTCATGATCTTGAACGCAAGGGCGGAGAATGGTTCTTTCACGTTGGGCTTACGTTGCAGTTCAGCACCAGTGTCGGGGTGTGTACCGGCAACAGCTTCGATGTCCAGGGGAGAAGGCAGGTAACGGCAAACCGCGTCCAGCATCTTCTGTACACCTTTATTCTTGAAGGAAGAACCGCACAGCATTGGGATGATGGCGATGTCGATGGTAGCCTTGCGGATAGCCTCGTGCATTTCATCTTCCGTAATGGAGTTGGGATCTTCGAAGAATTTCTCCATCAGTTTCTCGTCGTATTCAGCAACGGATTCCACCAGTTTAGCTCTCCACTCTTCTGCTTCGTCCTTCATGTCTGCAGGCACTTCAGATTCAGTGTAAGTTGCGCCTTTGCTGGCTTCGTCCCAAATGATCGCCTTCATGGTGATCAGGTCCACTACGCCTTTGAAAGTATCTTCAGCACCGATGGGCAGCATCAGGGGAACCGGGTTTGCACCCAGCATTTCCTTTACTTGCTTCACCACGTTCAGGAAGTCAGCACCTGCACGGTCCATTTTGTTCACGAACCCGATACGGGGAACGCGGTAACGGTTGGCCTGGCGCCAAACGGTTTCAGATTGGGGCTCCACACCGGATACGGCGCAGAAAAGGGCCACCAGTCCGTCCAGTACACGGAGGGAACGTTCCACTTCCACAGTGAAATCCACGTGACCTGGGGTATCGATGATGTTGAATTTATATTCTTTGGTATGCCCGGGGATCAGGTCACCCTGGGTAGTAGGAAACTTCCAGAAGCAAGTAGTTGCGGCAGAAGTAATGGTGATACCTCTCTCCTGCTCCTGCGCCATCCAGTCCATGGTGGCTGCACCTTCGTGTACCTCCCCTATTTTGTGGGATTTACCTGTATAGTACAGGATACGCTCCGTAGTGGTGGTTTTACCAGCATCAATGTGAGCGGCAATACCGAAGTTCCTTTGAAATTTTAAGTCTGCCATAAATTAGTAATGACTATTAAGAATGTTATTTGGGGTGCAAAGGTAGTGAATTCTATAATACAAGCAATCGGGTGTGAATATTGGGAAGCCGCCTTCCTGCAAGCCTCTTTCCTTTGCGTCTTAGCGCCTTTGCGAGATTAATTTTTTCTCGCAAAGGCGCTAAGACGCAAAGCATTGATTACAAGGCCAGAGATAAATTAATGCGGCTGTTTTGGGGAGCATCTTGGGCTGAAAGAGTGGCAGAAAGTGGCTTGAGCAACAGGATTGCGGGAAACAGCATTAACTCAAACATCATATAAAAAGAAAAGCCCCCGGTTCAATGGGGGCTTTCTGAAGTATATCAACAATAGTATTAGAAGCGGAAGTGAGAGAACGCTTTGTTGGCTTCAGCCATACGGTGCGTATCTTCTTTCTTTTTGAATGCGGAACCTTCCCCTTTTGCGGCGGCTACGATTTCGTTGGCCAGTTTGTCGGCCATGCTTCTACCGTTGCGTTCGCGGCTGAAACGAACCAGCCACTTGATGCTCAGGGAGATTTTTCTATCGGGGCGAACTTCAGAAGGAATCTGGAAAGTGGCACCACCGATCCTGCGGGAACGAACTTCTACAGCGGGAGTTACGTTGGCCAGCGCTCTGCGCCAGATTTCGTAGCCATCTTCACCGGTTTGTTTGGCAACTTTATCCAGTGCGTTGTAGAAAATTTCGTAGGCGATACTTTTTTTACCTTCCCACATGATGTTGTTCACGAAACGGGTAACCAGCTTATCATTGTACCTGGGATCAGGTGCTAAGGGAAGCTTCTTGGCTTGTGCTTTACGCATCTTTGTTAATTTTTAGTACACCAATGTGGCTGAATGTCTTCAAGTATTAAAACTTTACTCAGCACACCGGCGAATTATTGGGTGAATTATTTTTTAGCTTTTTCGCGCTTAGTTCCGTATTTGGAACGGCTTTGCTTACGGTCTTTTACACCGGCAGTATCGAGGCTACCACGAACGATATGGTAACGTACACCTGGTAAGTCCTTCACACGACCGCCACGGATCAGCACGATGGAGTGCTCCTGGAGGTTGTGGCCTTCACCTGGGATGTAGGCGATCACCTCTACTTTGTTGGTCAAACGCACTTTCGCAACTTTACGAAGCGCGGAGTTAGGCTTCTTAGGCGTGGTAGTGTACACACGGGTACATACACCACGACGTTGAGGGCACGCATCCAGTGCTCTGGATTTGCTCTTGGCCTTGATAATTTCTCTTCCTTTTCTTACTAATTGTTGTATTGTAGGCATCTGAACCTATTTATATTTTTGGGACGGCAAAAGTACGATTTAATTGCAGAATCAAAAAAAATGCACTGATTTTTTTTGATTTCCATCATCCCTGGGTGGAAAATATGTTAATAATCAATTCTTTATTCAATTAAACACGGAACATCCAGCCATGAACATCTTCCGTTTTTCCTTCCCTGATCTCGTTCATCCGGGCGGAAATGGCCGGACTCGTTTTCCAGGTGGTTGTATCGAAAGTCATGGAATATCCCTTATAATGCAGTTCTTTAATCATGCTGATGGTGGCCGCGGTACCGGTACCGAAAGCCTCTTTCAGTTCACCTGCTTTGTATGCTTCAATCAGTTCATCTATTTTAATATCACGTTCTTCCACTTCATAGCCCAGTTCCTGTAATACGGTGATCACACTGTTCCGGGTAACGCCGGCCAGGATGGCCCCGTTTTCCAGTCCCGGGGTAACGATTTTGTTCCCTAACTGGAAGAACACATTCATTGTACCTACTTCCTGCACGTATTTGTGTTCAAAAGCATCTGTCCAGAGCACCTGGTCGAACCCTTTGGCCTTCGCTTCGGACGCGGCCAGCAAACTGGACGCATAGTTGCCCGCCGCTTTGGCGAACCCGATTCCGCCCGGAGCAGCGCGGGTGTATTTATCTTCCACATAAATGCGCATCGGCGCGGCATAATAGGGACCTGTAGGACTTAAAATAATCATGAACAGGTATTTGTCCGCCGGCTTCACCCCAATGGTATCATCTGCTGCAAACATAAACGGCCTGATGTACAGGGAATGGTCTTTTTTCGCGGGAATCCAGTTCTTCTCCAGGTCAATCAACTGGCGCATCCCTTCAATAAAAATATCCTCCGGCACTTCGGGCATACTCATGCGCTTCGCGGAGATGTTGAATCTTTTATAATTGTCGAAAGGGCGGAAAATAAATGCTTCGCCAGCCTCATTCCGGTAAGCTTTGATGCCTTCGAAAATGGATTGTCCGTAATGAAGCGCTGCATTGGCGGGGTCAAGCTGAATCGGACCATAGGGCTTAATCACCGGCTGTTTCCAGGCACCATTTTCATATTCGGCCACCAGCATGTGATCGGTAAAAAATTTCCCGAAAGGAAGATTATTCATGTCTATATCAGTCAGCTTGCTCTTGCTCGCTTTTGTTACGGGAATATCCATAGCTGCAATCATAATTCTCTATTTTTGCTACAAATGTAAAGAAAAAAGCCTTCGCCTTCCGAGGGCCACACCAATATGAGCATCAACAACATTCACCTGGCACCGCAGCAAATGGCGCAGTTTTACCGGCGGGGACTGGTTATTATCCCGGAAAAAACAACGGAATCTCCGTCTTTAAACGAGGTTCCGCCAGTGAAAATACTGGGTAACTTTTCCAGGAAAATACTGATCCTTGTCCGGTACCCGAACGAAGTGCACCTGCCGGAGGAACAACTGAATTTTCTCACCAATATCCTTCAGGCTTGTAAACTGTCTTTGGATGAAGTGGGTATATTGAACGTCGCGCAACATGCGGGGCTTACTTTCCACCGGATCGTAAGCGAACTTTCCCCTGCCTGCCAGATTTGGCTAGGCATTACATCGCCAGCCATCGAAGCGCCCTTTCGCCTGGAAGAACTGGAATTGCAGGCCATGGACCAGACCCAGTTCATATCTTCCCCCCCACTCGAGGCGATGAACCAGCAAAGCGATACCGCCAAGTCCATCAAAGGCAGGCTCTGGCTCAACCTCAAAAAAATGTTCCAACTTTAACGAATGAATACACCCCTGATCTTCGCCACCAATAACCAGCACAAAGTAGACGAGATACGTGCGGCTACCGGATCACAATTCCTGATCACAACCCTGAAAGAAGCAGGTATAGACATAGACATCCCCGAACCACACGACACCCTGGAAGAAAATGCAGCGGAAAAATCCGCGACCATCCTCCAACTAACAGGTAACAACTGCTTCAGTGAAGATACCGGCCTTGAAGTTACTGCCCTGAACGGCGCGCCAGGTGTAAAAAGTGCGCGTTACGCGGGTGAAGACAAGTCTTTTGATAAGAATGTTGAAAAGCTTCTGTCCGAAATGATAGGCAAAGAAGACCGCTCAGCGCGTTTCCGGACCGTAATTTCCCTGAGGCTCGACGGGACGCACCATCTTTTTGAAGGCATCTGCGAAGGCACGATCCTGAATGAGCCGAACGGCACGGGCGGCTTTGGATATGACCCCATATTTGTACCCCAGGGTGCGAATTGTAGCTTCGCCCAAATGACCATGGAAGAAAAAAACATGTTCAGCCACCGGAAAAAAGCGGTGGAACAGTTGGTAAGCTTTTTGAACAATTATGTTAAAAAATAATACTTATCGCTGCCAACCAAAATATCGAAGAATACGACCTTATAAGGGGATGCCTGGAAGGCGACCGTAAAATGCAGGCCGCGCTGTACGAAAGGTTCGCGCCCAAAATGTACGGGGTATGTCTCCGCTACACCAGCGACCAGGAAGAAGCGCAGGATATTTTGCAGGAAGGCTTTATCAAAGTATTCAGAAACCTGGAGAAATTCAGGCAGGAAGGTTCTTTTGAAGGTTGGATCAGGCGCATCGTTATCAATACCGCAATCGAACATTTTAGGAGAAGAAAACACCTGCAACCCGTTACTGAAAAAGAAGAAGCGGCCATTGAAACTACGGAGGAGAGCGCATTGGACAGGCTTGCGGAGAAAGATATTATCGCTTTGGTAAGGCAGCTATCTCCCGGGTACAGGGCCGTTTTTAACCTGTATGTGATTGAAGGTTATGGCCATAAAGAGATTGCGGAAATGCTGGGCATTAGTGAAGGAACGAGTAAATCACAACTTGCACGCGCCAAAGCAGTATTGCAGCGCTTAGTACAAACCTATTTATCCGAAAGAAGAACAACCCTAAAATCCGGATCATGATACGGGAAGAAACCAGGAAAAAGATATTCGATTATGAAGCCCCACCTCCGCCCGGAGCCTGGGAAAATATCATCGTTTCCATAAGTGAAAAAACGCCTGCCCGAACAGTGAAAATCCCGGTTTGGGTAAAATATGCCGCATCTGTGCTGATCCTGGCTACCACAGCTTTACTTTGGTGGAACACGGCTGAAAACTCGGAGGACACCGCCATAGCTTCAAACAGCAACAGTTCAATCCCCGAAAACAGTGGCGTTACCATAACGGTTCCTGCAATTGAAGAGGAGACATCCTACAATTCCACCAGTAGGCGTTCAAATGTTTACGCTCAGGTTTCAAATGTTCAAACACCGCGGGCGCATACACCTTCTCCCGTTTATGTTTCGCATACCGCGAACTTCCGTTCAGGAGATTTTGGCCCGGGCCAGATCGCACAAACGCTTGAAAAAAGGCTTTCCAGACAAGATGGGACCGACCTCGTGAACGAAAACTATATTTACCTGACCACCAGCGATGGGAACCAGGTACGGGTGTCCAGGAAAATAGCGGCTGCGGTCCTCGCTGATATGGGCATTACAGAAGGTGAAGCCTCTTCCTTCGAGACCATGCAACTGGCCCAGAAAATACGTTCATGGAAAACACAACTGGCTGAAAGTGCCTTCATTCCTTCTGCCTCAAATATGATGGACCTGCTCTCCCTGATGGAAGTTCTGGATAAAAACTGATTTATCTTCGCCGCAAAAAACATGGCCCGCATTAAAATTGAACTTCCGGAAAACTTCACTTTTTCTACTACTCTACCAGTCCGGATCACGGATGTGAATTACGGCGGCCATGTGGGAAACGACTCCATTCTATCGATGTTACATGAAGCCAGAATGCAGTTTTTGAGACACCTTGGTTACTCCGAACTTTCTTTTGAGGATGTAAGCCTTATTATGGCGGATGTGGCCATTGAATTCAAAGCTGAACTTTTTTATGGGGAAGAAGTACATGCTTCTGTGGCAGCCGCGGAATTTTCAAAAGTGGGCTTTGAGCTTTATTATAAACTGGAAAAAGAAGTGGAAGGCACACGGAAACTGGTGGCAACAGCAAAAACGGGAATGATCTGTTTTAACTACGACACCCGCAAAGTAGCTGCTATACCTGCTTTGGCTGCGGAAAAACTACAGGCTTAACTGTTCCATATTTCCCAACCGGCTTCGGCCTGCAATTCGAGCATATCGTGGCCATTCTTAATAGTGGCCCCCTGCTCTTTGGACTTTTTCAGGAAAAGCGTTTCAGCAGGATTATACACCAGGTCGTAGCAATAATGCGCGGCACTTAGGTATTGATATGGAATGGGTGGCGCTTCGCCCACTTTAGGCGCCATGCCCAGTGGTGTGGTGTTGATGAGCAGGGTATGACTGCGCATAAGCTCCTCCGTAAGCGATTCATAACCTATGATATTTTCATCCGGCCTTGCAGTGCGACTCACAAATGAAAAACCGATCCCTCTTTGCTTCAATACATACGCCACCGCTTTGGACGAACCACCTGTTCCCAAAACAAGCGCGTGGGTATGGTGCGGCTTCAGTAATGACTCCCAGGACCTTTCAAACCCGATCACATCGGTATTAAAACCCTGCAGCTTACCATCACGAAACCTGATGCAATTACAGGCGCCACAGGCACGCACCACTTCATCCTGTTCGTCCAGGAATCGGATAACGCCTTCTTTGTGCGGTATGGTAACATTCAATCCGGCAAGTCCGGGATTGGCCTTTACCACTACGGGAAACTCCCCAATATCAACCAGCGGAAAGTTCACATAATAGGAACCCGCCAGTCCGAGTGTTTCAAATTTCTTATTAAAATATGCCTGGGAAAATGAATGTCCCAGCGGATAGCCGATCAATCCGTAGAGCGGCATTAGTGAACGGCTTTGTCGAGGTAAAGGTGAAAAGTGTCTCCGCGGAGCCCGATGCGCATGGCTTCCAGCGCGATCATTTCGGTGGGGGCGATGTTGCCGAGGTTTACATTGCAGCCGATCAATTCCAGGAAGTACAATTGTTGCGCTTTCTGCGGCGCTTCCCAGATGATTTTCTCTTCCGGAATCTGCGTGAGAATTTCCTGCACCAGTCCTTCCCTCACTTCGCCAGAACCGCGGTAGATACCTACGTTTCCAGCTTCCCGGGCTTCAGCGATCACATAAGATGCGCCTGCTTCCAGTTCAGCGCGCATCAATTCGATCCATTTGTAAGGGGGAATAATATGCGCGGCATCTTTACTGCCTACTTCACTCAATACCGTAAAATGTTTGGTGAGCTTTTCGATATAGCCACATTTTTCAGCATGTGGAATAGTGATGGAGCCATCACTTACTTCCACGTGTTCAATACCATAGTCTTTGCAAACGGCGATATAATCCTCAAACTGATTGCGTACCAGGAAAGCTTCGAACAACGTACCGCCGAAGTAAACCGGAATATTGTTCTTCTGGTAAACTTCTATCTTTTCGCGGAGGTTCGGGGTAACATAGGAAGTACCGAAACCGAGCTTTACGATATCCGTATGGGGATGGGATATACTCATAAAATTCCTGGCTTCTTCTATACTAAGTCCTTTGTCCATTACCATTGTGATTCCATTCTGCCTTGGCTTCACCATACGTTCAGGAATCTGGGTCAAATTAAAGTTCATTGCTTGCTACTGGTTTCGTCAATCAAAGTAAAGCGCGGCAAAAATAAGAAGATAGGTTGATATTCCGTGGGTTACCCTTAGTGAAATCGGTTTCCCTTCCTGAAACGTGCCACCACATCCACCACCTGCTGGTGTTGCAACACTGTGGGATTGAGTTCCACGAGCTTTTTCAGCATTTTAGGGGTCTTATCCATGGCGGCCTCCAGGCACAGTAAAGCTTCTTTGGTTTTTCCAAGCGCCAGCAATACGCCCACTTTCAGGAATTCAAACACCGGTTTGCCACCAGTGGCAGTTATGGCGGCATTCACCTGTTCTTCTGCTTCATCAAGATAACCGGCCCTGAAAAGGCATTTCACCAGCAATTCCCATCCGGATGCGGAACGGGGCCTGGCACTTACGACAAGTGAAAAATATTGAATAGCATCTTTCACCTCCCCCAGTTCCATCTTGCATTCTCCCATTGCCAGGTTGTAATCGGGCACGTTTCGGTGCAGGCGGAGCGCGGTTTCCAATTGTTTCGCCGCACGCTCCCACTGCAGTTCTTCCATATAGGTGCAGGCTATTTTGAAGTAGAGTTTGCTATCATCCGGACTAAGGTGAACGGCTTTCCTGTAATGAATCCTGGCCTGCGCGAAGTTGTGCAGCCGCTCATAACAGAACCCGATCGCTTCGAAAATCACGTCTTCCGGGCGGGCAAGTTCCACCACTTTTTCCAGCATTTCTATCGCCTCTTTGTACTTCCTCAAGCGGATATACGCGTCGCCAATGTTGCGGTACGCATAATCGAATTTCTCGTCGATAGCAATGGCATATTGGTAAGCATCGATAGCTTTCTCGTAGAGTTTAAGTCCCTGGAAAGCAGCACCGAGGTTGAACCAGGCAAGTTCGTTATAAGGAAATTCCTCGATGATCTTGTTGTGCAGTTTAATGCTTTCTTCGTTCCGGCCGGTGAAATCGGTCCAGAAACATATTTTATAAAGGGCCTCTTCACTATTGGGATCTTCTTCCAGTATCAGTTTCAGGCACTCGAACAACTTATCGAACTCCTCATAATCATCGTACACATCGGCCAGTTCGAAAAGCAGTTCTATGCGTTCTTCCCCTTCAAAAAGAGCCAGTGCTTCTATGAGCAATGCGGCCGCTTCCTCATGGCGCTCCATGGCCATAAAAGCGTCTGTTTTGAGGATATAGAGATTAATATCGCCGCTATCCAGCAGAGATGCCGCATCCAGCAGATTCAATGCTTCCCGGTATTTTTTGGTAACGATGAGCAGGTCGGCCTTTTTGATGAGGAGACTTGCCGAGAAGGGGAATTGCAAAATCCCGGTTTCAGCGGCTTCAATGGCCTTCGGAATCTGTTCATGGTCATCGTAGAAGTCGATGATCCGTTCAAACGCGTCTTCCTCCAGGAAGGTATGGCCCCTGCCCGCCTTCATATCCTCGTACTGCCTAACCAATTCCTCTATTTCTTCTCTGTCTTCCCTGAATGGATTCTCTCTCATATTCAATAGGTTAGTGTAATTTATGGGAATCTTTCATAAAAACCCAATATTTTTTGTAACAATCATGCAACGTATTCGTTAAATAATATGTAAAAGATGTGACGAACGGTTTGCAGGGATTGGATAATAAATTATACTTTTGTGAAAATGATAACAAAGAAGCACATTCAGGACTCGGGTAAGAAGTTGGCGATCGCCACCTTGTTTACCGCCGTTTCTGTTCTTGCGTTTGCCAGTATGGGCGGCGGAGGCGGAAAGAAGAAGAATACTTCTTTGTTGCGCACCCCCAATTTTACACCATTCCGTCCGGGAGCCAGCCCTTTTACACTTAAATCGAATGCGAATTACAGAGGCGGCCAGATTTTGACCACACAACAGGACGGGAAATTCGTAATGCACAATTCCGTGGTTACTTACAGGAATGGCAATACCGTTCATATTTTCCCCACACAGCAAAAAGTGGTGCTGCAAAAGTTCAAAACACCTACTCCGGCGCCACACCGTTAATGAGTTTCCTGCTTAATTTCTTAGTTTAATGCTTTCCTCGTAAGAGAGTTCGCGGTATCCTGTTTTAGGTATATCGAACCTGGATACTGGGACTGGATTAAAACTTACAGCGCTCGCCGTGTATTTTATAGCATATTTATCCATTTCCACTTCATACTCCATAGGGAGTCCGGGCAATTCCCGGAACTGGTAATCGTACTCCCTGTTCTCGGGAAGAATATCGGGCGTGTAATATACGGTGAGTGTACGTCCATTCTGTAAGGAAGCCGTTGCCTTGACGCAGTTGTACCCTGCAATCTGTTTGGTCTCCGTAGTAGTGGTAAATTTTATTCCTTCGTAGCGCATGTTCCTGTCTTTCCAGTTGTCGGCGGTCATGCGGATGAGTATCTTCTGTGCGCCCGTTTCTCTTAAACTTACAGCCTGACCGGTTTTCAGGTCATGGATCGTGCTGAAAGTGGCCAATGTACTTACCATATCCGTTCTGCTTAATGCTCCTTTGATGTACACTTTGGTAGTGGCCCCATCAAATGCGTCGGCGATTTTAGGCTCCGCTCCGCTTGAAACAACGGAAGCATGATAAGTAATGGTCAGTTCCGATACTTTTCGTTGTGCCGACAAACGAAAACCGGCAAATAAGAGCAAAGCCAACAGGGTTAGATGTAGCTGTTTTTTCATATTGATGCGCTTGGATAAAAGACGGTTGAAGATAGGATATAGTTGTATGATTTTGAATTTTGAATGATGAATTTTGAATGATAGGACTGGCTGAGGGATGCGGAAGTATTCGTATTGGTAAAGGCTGCGCTAAAAACCTTTGTTCTTTAGTTCGTCAAAAGGAAACACAAAAATGCTGCACAAAAAAAAGCCGCTCCAAAATGGAACGGCAATCATTTATCATTCAAAATTCAACATCCAAAATTATTTCTTCTTCGCTTCCTGCATTTGCTTCTGCGCATCCTGCATCTGGGAAAGCCTTTCCTGCCATTTGGACTGCTTCTTAGGCTTTTTCTTGTTGGCTTCAATCTTCGCGAGTACTTTCTTATGATCGATGATGAAGTTCTGGATAATGAACTGCAGCAACAACGTAATCACGTTCGATACCGTATAATACCAGGTAAGGGCCGAAGGCAGACTGTTAAAGATGCCCAACATGATGATCGGGAAAATATACGGCATGTACTTCAGCATCGGATTGTTCTGGTCCGGCGACATGTTCATGCTGTACAAGGAGATCAGCAAACTGGTAATAACGGCCAGCACAGTGAACAAACTGATGTGGTCGCCCAGCCCCCATACGTGGAAGGGAAGTTTTGCGATTACATCATAAGCGGAAAGATCATCGGCCCAAAGGAAACTTTCCCCGCGGAGCGCCACATTCGAGTTAAAGAAACTGAACAAGGCGAAGAAGATTGGAATCTGCAACAGCGCGGGAATGCATCCTCCAAGCGGATTCACACCTGCTTCACGGAACAACTTCATCTGCTCCATGGCAAAGCCTTGCTGGTCGTCGCCCATTTTCTTTTTCAACTCATCCAGTTCGGGGCGGAGCGCCTTCATTTTAGCCCCGCTTAGGTAGCTGGAATACGTGAGCGGAGAGATGAGCAACCGGATAATGATCGTTAACAACAGGATCACGATACCATAACTGCTGATGAAAGATTCGAACAGGTTGAACAGCGGAAGGATGATAAGCCTGTTGATGTATTTCACAAAGGCGTAGAATCCCTGGCCCAGGTTCACGTTATTCTCCAGTTCCAGTTTGTATTTTTTAAGCGTATGGAAGTCGTTGGGACCGTAGTAGAACTTCAGCGGCACATTCGCGACAGCGCCCGCAGGTACCTGCATCCGCAGGTTGGTAGTGGCGTTGGCAATGGTACGCAGGGAATCTTCCGGCACAATCCAGTTCAGTTCTCCGCCGGAGAAATTTGTTCCGTTGGAAATGAGGATCTGGCTGAAGAACTGCTGCTTCACGCTCACCCATTTTACTTCTTTTTCAAACTTATAGTTGTTGCGGGAGATCACGTTGTAGTAATCGAATTCACCTCCTTCAAAGAAGGTCACCTGCGATTGCTGCTTTTCGTACTTAATATCCTTTTCCTGCTGAACGGCCTTCGTTTGCCAGAGCAGGTTCAGGGCTTGCTGCGTCAGCAACTGATCTGCGCCCTGGAGCTGGAGGTTCCAGTCGATCATATAATCGTTGGGACGAAGGGTGTACTGGTGGATGATGGATTTCCCGGGGGCAACATCCAGCTTGTAACTGATTGTCTGGCTGCCATCCTGGTTCTTCGAAATGGCAGGTGCGCCGAATACCATATCGGCAGTTTGCGCGGAACGGTTATTTTCTGCGTTGATGGTATAGGAAACACGGTCGAAACCGTTGCCTTCCACCAACTTTACGGGCGTACTATCCGTGGCGTTGTATTTTTTCAGCTCTACCATGGCGGGCTGACCACCTTTATTAGAAAAAGTCACCTTCAGCAGTTCATTCTCCAGTACGGTCAGCGCTTCGGCCACCTGTACAGCAGGAGCAGCGGAATCTGCTAAAGTAAGTGAATCCACGGCAGTTTTTGTAGTATCGATTACCGGCTTAGGCGCATTGGCTTTTGCAATAGAATCAACACGGGCTTTTTCCTTTTCAGCCTCCAGTTGACCCTGGCGGTTGTAAAAGAAATATCCGAAAAATAAAACGGCCAGCAGTACGAAACCGATCACCGTATTTCTATCCATTCCCATTTAGTTCGAGTTTTTGAGGGGGCAAAGGTAGGTTATTCAGGGTTACACGGATTGTTTTTTACCGTTCCCGTTCTTTTCAGC
>CAMLPA010000038.1 GCA_946481605.1 uncultured Flavihumibacter sp.
GTTGTTGGCAAAGCGCTTCATTTCTGTCACAGATATTCACCAGCTTCCACAACGGGCTTTGCAACGCCGCCGACATGGTGCTTCTTCCTTCTCCCAACCCCAGAATTCCTAGCGTAAACATATATATCGTTTTATTTTTGAACTGCTTTCAATTCAACCCACACTTCATTTTTTGCCGTTCCTTCAATGCCGGTCTGGTACTTAGACATCAATTCGTTCCACTGCTTCATCCTTGGATTGTGCTCCACCGTTTTCGGATTCAGTTCTCCCAGCGATTTTCCTTCAGGAACACTGATCACCAACATGAGTTGTCTTCCGTTACGGTATAGGAGCAGTCGTTGGAAAGAAGCGTTACAAAATCCCTGAGACACTTCCGGCCATTTTTCGAACTGGGTTTCGTGGTGGCTCATATATTCCTGTTGTAACTTTTCATCTTCCACAAGGTTGGTTGTAAGTATTGTATGTGTCCAGTTTCCGTTCTTTTCAATTTCTCCGCAATGTGTCCGGTTGAATTCATAAAATGGCACGTCATATATTTTAACTCTGGTCTGTGGGAACTGCGCCTTTAGCGCCCCTTGCAATACAAAAACATCTTTCGCCTTACCAAATGCAACGAGGTGGTTCTTCCATTGGTAAAGCTGTTCAGCATGTACGCTATATTTATCCAATAGGGTTTTCAGTTGAATCTGATCTACAGGGTTTTCATTCGCCCCCACTAACTCGATCACGACCGGATATTCTTTATTGACCGGGAACACCGCTTTCAACGGAGGATAGCGGTTGCTGGTATTTTTGAACGAAGGCTGTATACCTGCTTTCATCCTGATGCTATCGTGCACTGACGGACCATTGTTTGTCCAGGTGTTACCAGGTCCATTCGCATTTTGCAGAAACTTTTCAGAAGGGGTCCAGTTGTTTTCAATGCGCATGTATGCTGATCCCTCATCGGTGTACAAATAGAACCAGTGCGCAGGAATATGTGGAAACGGAGCACGGTAGATACTGTCGATCCTGTTGTTGCTGATCACAGAACCCGGTTGTGCGGAAAGGGTGTAAATACCGGCCACATCATACATGTACTTTGCGTAATGGTGTATATAGTTTCCGTAAATACTGTTATTGCGCATAGCGTTCAGTGCAGGCGTCCAGCCCCATCCCAGGGATATACCCGTGTATGGCAGATCGCAGAGTTCATTGAATTCAATATTGATGCCGCGTACAAAACCCGCGGCGATACCAGTACAACCCCAATCTTCAGTTCCGGCGTTTTGGATGTAGTTGTTGGAAATATTGAGGTTTATGCAAAGAACAGCTTCGTCGGCAGGATCATAAGGCAGGTGCGCTTCGAAAGTTTCGTTAGAAAAAGTTCCCGCCTGAATCGCATTTCCGCCAATATCAAAGAAGCTGCAAGCAGCAACTGTATCGTTTAGCGTAGCTGTTGCATAATCAATGGCAGCGGAGGCGGTATGTTCGAACGAACATTTTTTAAAAGAAGTATTCGCCACGTTTTCCAATTGCACTGCAGCAGGGGGCCTTCCCACCCAGGCCTGGTTCTCCAGCGTAGACTTTTCTCTGGTTCCCGGCTGCCTGAGTTTATACGCATCCAGGAGATACATTCCTGCCTGTAACGGTACATGTCCGTTTTCGGAGGGACGCAACCAGGTGCTATGCTGAAAAGCGATGCCTTCAAAATGCATATACGATACAGGCGTTCCTTTAACGCCTTCGATTTTCACGAGTTGTTCGAGGTAAGGAACGATGGCTTGCGCCTTTGCCATATCGAGTCCTTCCGGCGGATAGAAATAGAGTTTTCCGGCACGCCTGTCGAGGAACCATTCACCTGGTTCATCCAGCAGTTGAATCGCGTTGGACAGGCGGAAAGCAGAGTTGCCTGTTTCAGCGGATATCCATGGGGCCGGCCACGGGTGCTCGTTCTGGATACGGCTTTCCGGCTCATAAAAGGACAACCGTGCCGAATCGCCCATCCTTTCAAATTTCCTGACCCTGAGTTGCGCGATGGCCCACCACTGGTGGATCATCATTTCAAGTCCGGTTCCACCTTCCAGTTCCGGAAGTTGCATTGCCGGGATCATACATGTGCCGGTGTTGTGATCCCAGGAAAGAATTCTTTGTAAATCTTTGTCTTTACGATCAGCGGCGCGGACAGCTTTCTCCCCGTTCACCCAAAGTTGACGGAAATTCAGGATGTTGCCTGCAGTCGAAGGAGCATCTGCCACCCAAAGCTTGTTCCAGATACCTTTTGGTAATCCTTGAATGTGTTGCCGGTTCTTTTTCCATTCCGTGATGCTGATACCACCACTTAGTACGGGTTGCCCATCATCTGCTGCTCGGATAACAGTTGGGCAATCCGGCGTTCCTGCATCTTCAGGCCTGATAAAAACCGTTTCCTTCAGGTAATAGGTTCCGGAACGCAGCAAAATGGTTATGCCCCCTTTCAGTTGTGCCGACCTCAATCTTCTCCATTCTCTTGCTTCACGCAAAGCTGCCTGCAAAGTTGCTTTGGGCTTGTCTCTTGTGCCGGGGTACGCATCGTTCCCTTCGGGTGCTACCCAAATTTCTCCAGCCGAAGCAGTGATGGCGCAAAACAGCAGTAAAACAAATAAGAGACATTTCATTGGCAGACAATTGCTATTCAGTTGATGATTTATTTCATTGGAAAACAGCTTTCACGTATTTCACATTGGCGCTGAAATTTTTTCTCACGTTCGATGGTTCCTTCGCATCCCGGGACCTTTCGATCACGAGCCAGCCGCGCCAGCGTATTTTCTTCAGTGTTTTTTTGATGGCGTACAGGTCTATTGCGGGATCATTTTCGAGCCAGACGCCATCTTTGTTGGTACAATGGATCATACAAATCCTTTTCCGGCCCAGCAGCTTCAGTTCCTGGTGGATATCTCTTCCGGAGGCAATGATGTCGGCGAAGTTCACATAGATCTTTATCGCCGGAGAACCGATTTCTTTCAACAGTTTCACCTGCTCTTCCGCCGGGAGCGGCGTTTCGATGCCAATCACCACATGTGCCGCTTCGGCCATCTTTCCCACAACTTTTAACCTTTCCACCACAGCGGTTCTCAGCGCAGGATTCTTTGCGAGGTCACACTGAACACCGAGGGGAAGAAATCCCGTCTTCACCCCCAACAGGTTCATCGTAGTAATACAATCGCCGATACTTCTTTCGAAAGAATCCCGCTGGCAGAAAGACTGTGCATAGTAGCCAGTCATAGCTACGGAAGAAAATACTATCCCCTCTTCTTTCGCTTTAGCCTGGAACTGTTTCCTTATGGAATCGATCAATAGCTTATTGTCGAAAGTTGGTCGGGTACCCAGTCCGCCCATATCTATCTCTAACCCATCGGCGCCAACTTCCTTTGCGAGTGGGATAGCGCCCAGCTTCTGCCGTTTGAGCAGCATCAGGTCTATAACAGCCACTTTGTACCGTTGCTTTTTAGACTGCGCCGATACCAATACCGGCATCGCGCACAGCATTAAAAGCAGACATTGGAAAATAAGTTTGTTTTTCATCGTCTTCATTTAAGGATTCCTGATGGCTGTTTCAAACACTTTTTCGAGTTGTTCAAACCCTTTGATGGCATTGGCCGGTAAACGTTCTCCCTGCTCACCGAATACATACATGGCCGCCGGGGCCTCTATTTTAACGCCTGTTTCATCATACTTGCCATTGGTGTTTTTAAAGTGTGCAGTATTCAGTCTCCAATGTTTTTCCAGGAAATTATACAATGCTGTTCGTTTACTGATACCGTAGTCGTGTCCCTCTTCGGGGAAATGCTGGTTTTCTGTAAGACCGCCAGCATTATACATTTCGTACATCTTTTTAAGGTAGGGAAACTCCACGCGTGGAACCTGCTCGGTCCAGTCCTTTCCATCGGAGATGATCAATTGGGGCCTGGGAGCGGCCATGGCCGCGATCTCCGGGTTATTGGTTCCGCCACCGCACCAGTGGATCGGCTGCCCGCTTTCGCAGGGACATCCACCGCTGTGGTAACTCGAAAGCATCACTACCGGGGCGCTTAATTTGATTCTTGGATCAAGCGCGGTGAGCAACATGGTATGACTTCCACCACCTGATCCTCCCGAAATGCCTACACGCGCCGTATCTGTTTCTTTCAGGGTCAGCATGTAATCCAGTATCCGCAAGGTTCCCAGCGCTTGTATGGTCATGGCCAGGCTACGGCGGTGGTCCTCTGTTTTAAACTGAAGCAGCGATTCCCCCCAGGCAAAGAGGTCATAACTGATCGCGATGCATCCCATTTTCGCCAGCATAGCGCAGCGGTACTGGCAATCGGCGCGGTACCGGTGTTGCTCCCAATGGCCATCCGGACAAAGCATCACCGGCACTTTCCCTTTTATCTTTTCCGGTTTATAGATAGATCCATTCACATACAGGCCGGGTAACAATTCGATAGCGATGTTCTCGATCGTATAGCCGTCCATTTTTCTCTTATTGGCGAAGATGGGCGCCGATGAAGGCTTTTCGGGCATCTTATCTAACCTGATCGCCTTCCACATACAGGCCTTCATTTCTTCTCTTCTCTTTTCCCACTCCGCTTTTGTATTGTATAAAGACGCCAGGTAGGCTACTTCAGCCTTTCCTTCTTCCGGCGTTTTCCTATGGTATTCATAAGCCCTGATGCGGTAGGTAGTTTCTCCGGCTTTCGTTGCGGTAAGGTCAAAAGGCGCCAGGATATTCTGTAAGGATGTTTCCAGGTCAGGACGCAGTCGCCACAAACCATAAGTAAGTTCTTTTCCGGCAACCATTTCTTCCGTGTAACGCAGTTTAATACCAAAGCGCTGCTCTACCCGCAACAGCACGTCCTTCAATGGGAGCTTATACTGGCTATCCGAATTCTGGGAAAAAGTAAACTTTCCCAGCATCAATATAGAAAAAGCAAGAAGCCATTTTTTCATACCATTCATTTTTGAGATGAAACCTATACTATTTGGGCCATACCCCATTTACAATAGCTTTTGTTTTCAATTTAGCCGGATCGATTTTCACATACTTGATGCGTTCCCTTCTCCAGGTATAGACCACATGCACCATGCCATCACTTCCCTGGAAAATAGAAGGATAAGAATATTGGCTGATGGGGGAATCTTCCAGTACCAGTGCGGCTTCCCAATGTTTTCCATCTTTTGAAACCGATATATTTAATGGCGTTCTGGGTCCTTTCGCCTCATTACCCGGTGGCAGTACGTGGTTATACACGAGCAGGTGCCTGCCATCCTTCAGGGTTACAGCATCCGTTCCTGAATTGTTATTGGGTAGCGTTGTTTTTGCGACCGGAGTCCAGGTCCTGCCATCATCATAGGACCAGGACTCAATGATAGCGCGGTTCCTGCTTCTCGCCAATACTTGCAGTGTATCAGGGCCATGGTAAAGAATGCTGGGCTGTATCGCATCAATAGTTTTTCCTTCATTGATTGGCCCGACCTTTGACCATGTTTTTCCGAAGTCAGGGGTTACTTCAAAATGAAGTTTCCATCCATCTCCTTCCGTGCTGGATGGGCAAAACAAATTTCCGTTGGACAACAATACCGGCTTATTTTTCACAGGCCCTATATATCCTTCCGGCATTTTCTGCGCAGCCGACCAGGTTATACCGCCATCATTGGAAGTCTTCATCATGCCCCACCATTCAGAAGGCTTGGGGCCGATCTTATAGAAAAGAATTAATGCACCACCGGGCACCTGGTACAATACCGGGTTCCATGTTGGCAACCTCAACGTATCATTGATGATGCCATTCGCCACAGATACGGGTGCCGTCCACTTCCCTTTTACCATTCTGCATACATATATTTCAACATCTGGGTGTCTTTCCCGGGTACCGCCAAAGAAAGCGGTAACCAGTCCCGTAGGTGTTTCCGTGATTGTTGCCGAATGGCAGGAAGGGAATGCCGCTTTTTCATAAATAAATTCATCGGTTACGATTCCCGATTTCCACTTGTTCACCTGCGCATCTGTCGCATACACGATGCCTAAAAGAAACATCAAAGAAAATAGCTTTTTCATCATTTACATTTCAGATTCAAAATAATAATCGCCGGAGCCAATCTTAAATACGGCATAACCATCTTCCATCCGTATGAACTTAACATCTTCTGAAGCATTTACCGGCTTGCCGCTTTCCCTGACCTTTTGTGGTGATGTTGCAAATAAAAACACTTCTGCCGAGGTATTTGCAGGGACCGTTATTTTCCATTGGAAGACTCCGTTATTTCTACGCCATTCACTCCGTATTTTTCCGTAAACAGATTGATAGGACGCGGTAACATTTTTAAGCTGGTCTATCTTTTCAGGCTTCATACTTATTTGCTGAAATCCATTGTCAGAGCGAATTCCAGCTAAGTGTTCAAAATACCAGATCAATAAATCTCCCAACATCATCACATGATTCTGTGAATTCATTTTTGGGTGTGCGGTATTTCCGTTCCAAAGTTCCCAAATGGTGGTGGCGCCGTTCTCAATCATATAGCCCCATCCAGGATAGGAACGTTGGGTAGCTATTGTGTAAGCCAGATCTGGCCTGCCGTTTTCAGTAAGTGTGCGCATCAGCCATTGCACCCCCACAAGGCCCGTACTAAGATGTCCCTTGTTCACCACTTCAATAGTGTGTATTACATTTTTGAGCACGAGATTCTTCTGATCATCCGGCACCATTCCGAAATACAAAGGAAGCAGGTTGTGCGTGAGTGAACTGTCTCCGTAAAAACCCTGATTCCTGAAATAGTTTTTATGAAAAGATACTTTGATTTTTTCACCGAGTTCCTGGTAATAAAGCGTATCTGCTTCATGGCCTGAAATTTTTGCGAAGCTGGTCATCAACTGCGTAAAGTGGTAGTAATAACTGGTCGCGATCAATGGACTGGGGTATTTTTTATCGGCGCTTTTTCCCCTGCCTGCTTCAATGGTAACAGGCGGCACGCACCAGTCGCCGTAACTGTCTTTTGTTACGAGAAAATCATCGGTCATGTACCGGTCCTTCATATAACCCAGCCATTTCTTCATGACCGGATAGTGCTGTTGAATGGGGCGAGCATCTCCGTCCTGTGTATATAACATTTCGGCTACGAGGAGTAAGGCGCCGGGCCAGGACATATTGTCGCTGTAATACCTCCAGAAAGCGGGCGCAACATCGGGAATGGCACCATCTTCTTTTTGCGCGAGGGCAATATCCTCCAGCCACTTCGCATACAGTCTTCCGTTATCAAACAAAAAATGTTCTCCGTAACTGCTGATGGGCCTGTCGCCCAGCCAGGGTTGGCGCTCGTTTCTCTGTGGGCAATCAATGGGCATCCCTTTGTAGTTTCCGGCAATCCCCCACCAGGCATTGGTGAAAATCCGGTTGAGTAAGGTATCGGAAGAGGAGAATGTTCCGGTGTTGTCCATTGCGTCATAGACCATTTTCCCACGGATCATGTCCGTTGTAAGTACACCGGGATAACCCGTTATTTCCACATAGCGAAATCCGTGGTAGACGAACTTCGGCTCCCAGGTTTCCACGGTGCCTCCTTTCAGTGTATATACATCGGTAGCTTTTGCATCGCGCAGGTTCTCCGTAAATATGCCACCATCTTCTTTTAAAGATTCTGCGAACCTCATCTTCACCTGCGTTCCACGGGCGCCTTTTACTTTGAGCTGAATCCAGCCCGCTATATTCTGACCAAGATCCACTATATATGATCCATTGGACTTTTTGGTAACAGTAATGGGCTTCAGTTCTTTCATTACTTTTACCGGCTGATTCATCTGTGCCTGGTAGGCCCCTCCGGGTTCCTGCACCAATTCGGCCTGCAACCAAAGTTTATCATCAAAACCAGGCTGGTCCCAGCCCGTCATTTCCTTGCGGGCATCGTACACTTCGCCATCGTATTCATTGTTGGCGGTGATGGGGCCGTTGGCGGTGCCCCTCCAGGTTTCGTCGGAGACTATTTTCGCGGAGGAACCATCGTCGTACCTGATGTTCAACTGGAAGAGCAATTTCGGGAATCCGAAAGAGTTATTTTTATACGGTTTGGTATGCTGGCGCATGGCGAAAAAACGCCCGTTGCCCAATACCACACCTATCGTGTTCGCTCCGGGTTCCAATTGGTCCGTTACATCAAACGTATTGTACAACACATTCTTCCTGTAATCTGTTGGGGCGGGCGACAACACCTGGTCTCCAACTTTCTTGCCATTAATAGACAGTTCATACAACCCCAGTCCGATGATGCTGGCGGTAGCGGAAACGATTTTTTTTGAAGCAGCGAAGTCCTTCCGGAAATACCGCGCTGATAGTTGTGAGTTTTTAACGGTTTCATCCCAGGGAAAAGCACGGTCGAAACCGATCCATCTTCCCTGCCAGTCTTTATAGTACAATAACCCCATTTTCCAATGTGCGGGTGCACTCCATGCCGATGTGCCAGCGCTGGTGACCACGCGTACTTTCCAGAAACAATCCATCCCTGACTGAAGGGGAACACCTTTATATTCCACATCCACTGAAGTGCCGCTCCGGATTTTTCCAGATGCCCACAGGTCCGCTTTATCCTGTTCCAGCAAGGTGCTGGAAGATGCGACCATCACTTCATATTCCAGTTGAAAAACATTTCGTTTACCGCTTTCGATCTGCCAGGAGAGCCGCGGGCGCGTTTCATCTATTCCTATAGGATTCTTTAACCTTTCACAGGTCAGCGCATTTACCTTCACCACCTCATTTGCCAACGCGGTAGATAAGAAGAGCAAACACCATAAAGGGAACAGTATTATCCCCGTTTGCAGCATTTGTTTTTTAGCGGATCGTTTCATGTTTTAATCCTCCAGGAAGTTAAAGTACAAGACCAGTTCCTTTGCGCGCGAAGGATCTTTCTCGTAATCATAAAAAATATGTTTCCCGCCCATTGGCCCCGTATTTTCCGTCTTCTGCGTTTTGGTTCCGATACCTGAAATCCCCTGCATAAAAGAGATATCGCCGGAAGGGAAATTCAACACATAATTATTGTAAGGGTCTTTTTTCCAGGCAGGTGTGAACAAACGAAAGAAAACATCTTCCTGATCGGTAACAACTGTGAAGTTGTGCTGTTTGCCTCCGAAGCGACACCAATACATATTGGCATGATAGCCTTTAAATTCAGGATACTGAAAAGGAAGTTCCCCGGTTTCCGTATTGTTGTATGCTTTGTTCCAAACGCCTAACGTTCCTCCTTTCATCCTGTTCTTCCAAACCCTGTAAGGACCTTTTCCTGCCCAGGTCACGGCTTTCATGTCCGCTTCCGGAAAAGAAAAGTTTACGCCTACAAATGAAGTGAAATAAGAAGCGGGGAAATAACGTGTTTTTAACCGCACCCACCCCGAGGAAAAAACGGTCCATTCCAAAGTATTATAACCGGTTTTCCGGTCAAACGAAGAAATGATCACCACACTGTCTTTTTCTGCGCGGGCACTGAATCCGGAAAAGTTGTTCTCGCCTTCCTGCAATACCGGACCATTTGAGAATGGAATCAATTCATTGCCACGGGATAGTTTTGTGAGCATACCGGTTCTTCTATGAATATCCATCGAAAGCGGGCCTGCTTTGATGTGAAAAACACTGTCGGACTGGTCCAGGTTTAACGGTAGCGTGCCCTGTTTTTTCACCATTGCTTTTGCTGTTTTAAATGGCAGCGCCACGGGGAAACTCCAGGTAAACAATTCCCGGCCATGCGGGTCTTTAGCAGTTACATACAATACGTCGAAGTTGTGCCAGTTGAGCGGCAACTGAAGTGCAAGCTTTCCTTTTTCACCAGGAGCAATGTGTGGTGATTTAGCGGTTCCTTTCAACGTGTTTGTTTTTCCCTCCGTTAAATAACCCAGTTCCCAGGTAAAAGAACACTTATCGGTATTGGTAAAAGCATACCTGTTTTCGACCAGTAATACCCCGTCAAAATCCGGTGTGATTTCTTTTTTCTCAAAGTGTAAAGGACTCCAAACTTCTTTGATGGTATAAAAGCTGCCTTCTTTTTGTTTATAAGGTCCTACAATGCCATCCGCACCGTGGTTACCATCGGTATCCACCATTCCATTCTTATCGGTGCGCACAATGCCCTGGTCCGCAAAGTCCCAGAGAAAGCCGCCCGCGGAAAGCGGGTTATGCCACATGGCTTCCCAGTAATCTTCCAGACCAGCGCCATGTCCGCCATCGTACATGCCATGCAAAAACTCAGTGGGCATCAGGATATCGTGTCCGTGATCATAACTGCCTATGCCATAATTGTATTCGCGATAGTGTTGCGTTTCGATGCCGTTAAAAAGTTGCCAGGGATGCACCACGGGCCTTTGCTGCAGATCGTGTTTTGCAAACAATGGATCCAGATCAAAGTTGTGGCCGCCTTCATTTCCGTTGGCCCATAAAATGATGGATGGGTGGTTGCGGTCGTGTTCCAGCATTTCTTTTACAAGCGGCGTACCCGTTTTCGTATCGTAATGACCGTGCCAGCCTGCGAGTTCATCCATCACATACAACCCAATAGAATCGCATACTTCGAGGAAATGTGCATCCGGTGGATAATGGCTCATGCGCACGGCATTCATGTTCATTTCCTTCATCAACAACACATCTTCAATACTGGTTTTTCTGCCTGTTGCACGACCGGTTTCCGGGTGAAACGAATGCCTGTTCACGCCTTTAAACTTCATTTTAACCCCATTCACATAAATGCCATCCCGCATACGAAGTTCTATTGTACGGAACCCAATCTTCCTGGTAAGTGCATGTACCTCTTTCCCGTTTTTCAGCAGTGTGAATTTCACTTCATACAAATGTGGAAATTCCGCCGACCAGGGTAATACATCCCGGAAATGACCTTTCAGAAACAGACTGTCACCGTTTTTTCCCGTTCTTTCGCTCCGTATTTTCTCCCAGGTTTTACCCGTTTTATCTACGAGTTGCATTTCCACCCTATCGGCATTTCCTGCAGCGATAACTGTCGCGGAAAAATCTCCATTCGCTTTGGCATCTATATTGAGGGTGCGGATAAATTCTTTTGGATGCACTTCCAGAAACACTGGTCGAAAGATGCCGCCGAATATCCAGAAATCTGCCCTTCGTTCCGCATCGTTCACCGATTCATTGGAGGAGTGTTTATCCACCTTTACTTCCAGCACATTATCTTTCCCCCATTGAAGTAATTTCGAGATATCGTACCTGAATGCATAAAAAGCGCCCTGGTGTTTTTCTCCGGCTATTTTACCGTTTATTTTCACTTCAGCATCCGTCATAACACCTTCGAAAACCAGTTCCACCACTTTTCCTTTCCAGGAGGCCGGGGCGTGGAAACGGTGTTTGTAAAGCCCTGATTCTTTGCCGCGTGCACTGTCTTTATCAAAGCCGTAATTATAGGTACCGAAGCCCTGCTGCTCCCAATTGGATGGAACAGGAATGGTGGCCCATTTACCCGCATTGCGGCCAGCGGTGCAATAGAAATCCCAGCGAACGGCATCTTCCGGTCCGCTTCCTGAAAGATAGACACGTTGAGAAACAGGGTCACCGGCTATTTGCGTTGTGGCTGCAAAATTTTGCTTCACCGTCCCTGTCAGTAGACAAAGGCAGCAAATCCATTTTATCATTCTTGTATTCAGCAATCGTTTCATTTTAGATCCCTTTCTTTACATGGTTGCTTTCAACGGTCCAAGTTCAGTTCTTTCCCCTTTCTTCACACCGTTCACCCAGATACTTAATCCCGGTCCTTTTCCAAACTTTTCTCCGTTTTTATCCCAGATGATTGTCAGTGTTTTTCCGTGGTAGAGAATATTATCCAGGCAGAACCAATCCCATTTTCCTGGGGGGATCAATGGATTGAGTTCCACCATATCGTCGGCGCGGGGACGAAGTCCTACCAATCCGGTGATGAGCAGGTCGTTAAATGTGGAATGGTTGTAGTAACGGCTTCTTTCCTGGTCTCCTTTGAGCCAGTAGCCCGTTCTTTCATCGAGGTATTCTCCAATGTATGGGCGTCCCCGGTAATACTGCGATTCCACATATTGCTGTAACAGCACGAAATAATCTTCGCGCCCTACCACCTGCTGTTCCTGCTCATTCAGCAGGTTGGCCATAGCGGTAAGCGTTTGCGCAGTGGCGAAGGGCCATACCGGTCCATCCCATTCGCATTTGCAACAGCCATGGGTGCGGAACTCAGGGTGCGACCTGTCTGCTGTTGTAAGCCCGAAAGGCGCGGCAAAGCAACCGGTATCTTTAATATTGCGCCATGCCTGTTCGTAACCTTTGCCTGGTAATCCAAAGTACCAGGGGATATAACCGATCGCTTCCTTTACATTGGCCAGCCCTCCCTTTTCTTTTCGGACCTCAAAAAATTGTTGGGTGGGATGCCACAGATTTTTCAGTACCAATTGCCGGATCGTATCCGCTTTTTTACGGAAGAAATCACCGTCATTTTCTTTCCCTGCCAGCGTGGCCATTTTCGATAAGGCAACAGCATTTCCATACATATAACTGTTGATGGTGGGCCGTGCATTTTTCTCCCGTCTTCCGCCACTGATGGTTTCCTCCATGCCATCTTTCACATCCGATTGCCAATACAGGCCATCAGGCAGTTTTTTCTCCTGCTCCCATAGGTGAAAATCCGCAGAAAGATCGGGGTAAAAATCAATGATATGCTGCTTATCTGCGTTAACAAGATAACGGTTGTACACTGCATCCGGCGTCCAACTGCTGAAACCATGCAGTTTTTTCATGGGTTTACCTTCGTTTCCACGGTACCATACTTTCAGGTAATCGTTAAGGTATTGCTGGTTGTGCAGCCAACGGCCCTCGTTGATGTGGTGGCCGATCGCACAGGCGATGAGGTTGTATTTATCGGCATACGATCTTTCCACCAGGAACTCAGTAAAGGCAAACCCGGCTGGTGTTTCTTTGATGTGTTTTCTGAAACTCCACCAGCGGAAATAGAACATTTCCTCAAAATTCTGTTGGGGGCAGGTGAAGAGCGGTATGTTTTGCCGCATCCATTCGGAAGCTGCTGCATTTGGAACAGCCTGTGCGATGTTTTCATCCTCCATGTTATTGAAGTAACGGGCGTAATGCGCAAAGTCGTTATAATGAAGTACGGATTGCTTTCCGGCACTTACGCTGCGTGTGGTTGAACAACCGGCAAACAATGCTACAGCAATAACGGCACAGGTATATATATGGCTTCTTTTCATACTTATCCTCTCGTTTCAATCTTATACAAATGAAAAACCGCTTCTTTTACCGGCGTTCCGGCTCCGGGTAAATCCGCATCGTTATCCGCAGGCGTATCCGCATCAGGGAAACGACGGACTTCCCCGGTTCTGAAACTCATCCGCTCCACCGCGTGTATGGGGGCGAACAGGATGTGCGGGCCTTTGTCTACGCCGTTCACATTTACAGTACACATGCGTGTGGCCGCATTCAGTTTCAGACGTATGGTATATTTTGTACCGGATTCATATTTCTGAATGGTCCGGTAACGTGCGCCTGCTTTTGCGGTAATGAGTCCATCTTTGGTGAAACTCAGTCTGAATGCCGCTGTTCCTTTTCCATCTTGCAATTCTATATCTAAATGCCCGTGATCGTTTTGTTTGGGTTCCAGGACAATTTCAGTTTCGAAAATCGGGGAAGCAGGCAGCACCACTTCTGCCTTTGCGTAATCATAAGGATCTTTGTCTTTCAGGGTAAGCGCATCTTTCTCCAGAAGCACAGGTGCCCAGAGTGGACTGTACAGGTTCCATCTGTCCACCGTTTTTTTCTCCCTGTTGCCGGAGAAATTCACGGAGAGGTGCGTTGTATTTTCA
>CAMLPA010000039.1 GCA_946481605.1 uncultured Flavihumibacter sp.
CCCAACGACAAAACCGAATCGCACGCAGGTGTACTTACACAGGAAGAGATTGATGGGGGAGAATACCTGAACTACCTGATCCGCTTCCAGAATACAGGAACTGATACGGCCTTTACAGTCCTGATCAGGGATACCCTTGAAGCACGCCTGGATGTGTCTTCCTTTGAAATGATTGCAGCCAGCCACGATTATAACCTTTCAATACTGAATGGGAACCAGTTGGCGTGGACATTCAACAACATAAACCTGGCAGATAGCAATGTGAATGAGCCCGCCAGTCATGGCTATGTTCAGTTTCGCATACGGCCTTTCCCCACATTGGCCCCGGGAGATACCATAAAAAATTCCGCTTCTATTTATTTCGACTACAATCTCCCGGTATTGACCAATACAGAGAAAACCACATTGGTAATACCTGGAGCCCTGCCTGTTAAATTGTTGAACTTCAGTGCAGTAAGAAAGGGTAGTCTGAATGAAATACTTTGGCAGACCGCAGAAGAGCAAGACGTTGAGCGTTTTATTATCGAACGGTCTTTGAACCGCCTGGATTTTATGGCCATTGGTTCCGTTAAAGCGAAAGGCGTTCCGGCCAGCTATAGTTTTTCAGAGACGGCACCCGTTGTGCCCGTAGTCTATTACAGGCTGAAAGTGTTGGATACCGACGGTAGTATCCAGTACAGCCCGGTGGTGGCTTTACGCGGGAATACAGCTTTTTCCGCAACCGTATTTCCCAACCCCATCACAGGGGATGCTTCCATAGAACTGAAGGCGGCTTCTTCCCAGGGATTGCAATGGAGTATCCGGGATATGGATGGGCGCCTTCGTAAGACAGGAACCCTACAACTTAATAATGGAACTTCTATCCGTTCGCTTCCAACCAGCACGCTTGAACCCGGCATGTTCATCATTTCCCTCAAAGGAAAGGACGCCGAACAGAATATCATGATAATCAAGAAATAAGCGCGATAAAATTACCGGCAGCGCAACAAATTGCTGCCGAACAGGGTCGGGAGCATGAAAAAATCTTGCTTCCGGCCCTGTTCTTTGTGAAAAATACCTGAAAAAAATTTGATAATCTAAACCTAATACATACCTTTGCACTCCCAATAAATTGGGCAATAAGCTATGTCTCAGAGAATCAGAATCAAATTACAGTCGTACGATCACAACCTGGTGGACAAATCTGCTGAAAAGATTGTGAAGACCGTACGCAGCACAGGAGCGGTAGTAACAGGACCCATTCCTTTACCTACCAAGAAGAAGATCTTTACCGTTTTGCGTTCACCGCACGTGAACAAAAAAGCCCGTGAGCAGTTCGAACTGAACACGCACAAGCGCTTGTTGGATATTTACACTTCTTCTTCCCGGACCGTGGACGCGCTTTCCAAGCTCGATCTGCCCTCTGGTGTGGAAGTTGAAATCAAGGCCTGATGAAGCCGCCCGCTGATGCTGAAAAAGCTGAAGTGGGAAATTCCTCGAAAAAGCTAGTTCTTATTCATGTTTCATCTCTCAAATCCGCCGGTGGCGGGCCAAAAGAGCGCTGAACTTATTTTGATCGAATTTATTCATTCTGCTCCGGCAGGATCGAAATATAAAAACATATGAACAAGCCTTTCAGGGTTTGTTTACTATCGGTACTTCCCCCGGTTCCGTTCCTGTAACAAGTGCAGGAAGGGCCGAACTCAGGAAAAGGTCGGTAGCAAACTGGGATTGAAGTCCTGCGCTGTGCAGGATTGTCCATATAACCTTGAAGGGTATAAACCTACATAATAATGAAAGGATTAATTGGAAAAAAAATCGGGATGACCAGCATCTTCGATCCCAGTGGCAAGCAAACCGCCTGCACAATTATTGAAGCTGGTCCTTGTGTGATCACGCAGGTAAAAACGTCTGAATCAGACGGCTACAACGCTCTCCAACTCTCATTTGGCGACAAGAAAGAAAAGAATGCTACCAAAGCTGAAAAAAATCACTTCGCCAAAGCCAACACAGCTCCCAAAAGTTTCGTAAAAGAATTCCGCGACTTCTCTACCGATAAACCACTCGGTGAAGCCATTACCGTTGACATCTTCGCCGAAGGCGAAAAGATCGATGTGGTAGGTACCTCAAAAGGTAAAGGTTTCCAGGGTGTTGTTAAGCGCCACGGATTCTCCGGTGTGGGTGAACAATCACACGGACAACACGACCGTCAACGCGCCCCGGGTTCTATCGGTGGCTCTTCCTATCCTTCCCGCGTATTCAAAGGTATGCGCATGGCCGGCCGCATGGGTGGCGATCGCGTGAAAATGAAAGGTCTCAAGATCGTTAAGATTTTCCCCGAAAAAAATTACATTCTGGTAAGTGGTTCCGTTCCGGGCCATATCGGTTCATATGTTCTCATCCAGAAATAACCTATTAATCTGAAGTACGATGCAAGTAGATGTTTTAAATATACAAGGACAAAAAACCGGGAGAACAATTGAACTTCCGGAAGAGATCTTCGGAATTGAGCCGAATACCCACGTGATCTACCTCGCTGTGAAACAATACCTCGCCGCTCAACGCCAGGGTACACACAAGGTGAAAACCAGGATGGAAGTGAAAGGCGCCAGCCGTAAACTCCACCGTCAGAAAGGTACCGGCGGATCCCGTAAAGGTAACCTGCGTAACCCCCTCTACAAAGGTGGTGGTACCATCTTCGGACCTAAACCCCGCGACTACAGCTTCAAGCTGAACCGCAAAGTGAAGGACCTCGCCAAAATGAGCGCCCTCAGCTTCAAAGCGAAAGAAAACGCTATCGTGGTACTGGAAGACATGAACCTCGATGCGCCAAAAACAAAACAATTCGCCGGTGTACTGAAAACACTGAACATCGATAATAAAAAGTCTCTGTTCGTACTCCCCGAGTACAACGAGAACGTATACCTCAGCCTCCGCAATATTCCTTCCGTACAGGGTTCCCTGCTGAGCGATATCAATACTTACGATATCGTGAACGCCGATTTCCTCGTACTGAGCGAATCTGCTGCAAAGGTATTCACCGATGAAGCTGTTGAAGAAGTAAACGCATAATTGTCTAAATCATTCAGAGATGAAATTATCAGAAGTTTTGATAAAGCCGATCCTTACCGAGAAAGCCAACGCCCAGCAGGAAAAGCTGAACAGGTACGCTTTCAAAGTGGCCCGGAAAGCCAATAAGCTTGAAATTAAAAAAGCTATTGAAGAGTTCTACGGTGCAACAGTTGTGGACATTAACACTTCCGTTGTTCCCGGTAAAGATAAAACCCGCTACACAAAAGCAGGTTTCATCAAAGGCCGCAAACCCGCTTATAAAAAAGCGCTGGTAACTGTAGCCGAAGGAACTACCATCGATCTGTATGCTAACATATAAGCCGTGAATGGTTGTATATACAGATCAAGAATTTAATTAACAACAACGAAGAAATCAGAACATCATGGCACTGAAGAAGTTCAAACCGATGACCGCCGGTACCCGTTGGAGAATCGGAAACGCGTACGCGGAGATCACAACCGACACGCCTGAAAAAAGCCTCCTGGAACCCCTGAAAGGAACCGGTGGACGTAACGCGCAGGGTAGAAGAAGCATGCGCTACATTGGTGGTGGCCACAAGAAGCACTACCGTGTTATCGACTTCAAACGCAACAAAACAGGAATCGAAGCTAAAGTCGCTTCCATTGAATACGATCCGAACCGTACAGCTTTCATCGCACTGCTGAACTACGTTGACGGTGAGAAAAGATACATCATCGCTCCCCAGGGCCTCACAGTAGGTACCACTGTAATCAGTGGAGATGCCGTGGCGCCTGAACTGGGTAACGCGCTGCAACTGAAAAACATGCCCCTCGGTACCATGGTGCACAACATTGAGTTGCAACCAGGTCAGGGTGCGAAAATGGCAAGAAGCGCCGGTTCCTCCGCGCAACTGAACGCCAAAGAAGAAAAATACGCAGTATTAAAAATGCCTTCCGGTGAACTCCGTAAAGTATTGATCAACTGCTACGCTACCGTAGGTGTTGTTTCCAACTCCGACCACAGCCTCCAGAGCATGGGTAAGGCAGGTAGGAACAGGTGGAAAGGCATCCGTCCAAGAAACCGTGGTGTTGCGATGAACCCTGTAGATCACCCGATGGGTGGTGGTGAAGGTAGGGCTTCCGGTGGTCACCCACGCAGCCGTACCGGTAAATACGCTAAAGGAGAAGTTACCCGTACAAGAGGTAAGTCTTCCGATAAGCTGATCATCCAACGCAGAAACGGTAAGAAAGTTAAATAAGTAACAAGTGTTAAAATGGCCCCGCTCTCGCGGGCGGGGCAAATAAACAACCCAATACAATATGGCTCGTTCGATTAAAAAAGGTCCTTTCGTAGACGTTAAACTCGAAACCAAAGTGCTCGCCATCAACGAAGGCAAAGCGAAGAAAGGTGTAGTGAAGACATGGTCACGCCGTTCTACCATCACACCGGATTTCGTAGGACACACTTTCGCGGTGCACAACGGTAACAAATTCATCCCTGTTTACGTAACTGAATTCATGGTTGGCCACAAACTGGGCGAATTCGCTCCCACCAGGAACTTCAAAGGACACTCAAACAAAAAAATGTAAGTGAACCCGGTGTACTGAAAAGGAACCGGAGGAACTGAAAACAGAAACTGAATACAATGGAAGCAGTAGCTAAACTGAGAAATTATCCAACATCACCACGTAAAATGCGTTTGCTTGCAGACCTTATCCGTGGTATGCAGGTGGAAAAAGCGCTGGCGGAACTGGAATTCAACGCCAAGCACAGCGCAAGCCCGCTCCGCAAACTCGTACTGAGCGCTATCAACAACTGGAAGCAGCAGAACGAAGGTGGAGACGAGAGCCAACTGGTGGTGAAGACCATTTTCGTGGATGGCGCAAGAACACTGAAAAGAATGCGTCCTGCCCCGCAGGGTCGTGGTTACAGGGTTAGAAAACGCAGCAACCACGTAACTGTAATCGTTGATACAAAATAACTATAACAAGTAAACTTAATATACCAAACTCATGGGTCAGAAAACAAATCCTATTGGTGCAAGGTTGGGAATCATCCGCGGATGGGAGTCTAACTGGTATGGTGGTAAAAAAGATTATGCCCAGAAGCTGATCGAAGACAATAAGATCAGGACTTATCTGAACGCGCGTATCAACAAAGGTGGTATCGCCAAGATCGTGATCGAGCGTACCCTGAACAAACTGATCGTGACCATTCATACTTCCAAGCCTGGCATCATCATAGGTAAGGGTGGTAATGAGGTGGACCGCATCAAGGAAGAACTGAAAAAGTTGACCGGTAAGGAAGATGTACAGATCAACATCCTGGAGATCCGTCGTCCTGAACTGGATGCCAACATCGTTGGTGATACTATTGCCAAGCAGATCGAAAACAGGATCAACTACAAACGCGCCATCAAAATGTCTATCGCTTCCGCACTCCGTATGGGCGCTGAAGGGATCAAGGTAAAAGTGAGCGGTCGTTTGGGTGGTGCGGAAATCGCACGTTCCGAAGAGATCAAGCAAGGCCGTGTTCCCCTGCATACACTTCGTATGGACATTGACTACGCCAATGTTTTCGCCCTTACAGTGTACGGTAAAATCGGTATCAAAGTTTGGATTTCCAAAGGTGAAGTGCTCGCTAAGAGAGACCTGAACCCCAACTTCGTAGGCGGTAAGAGCGATGTGAGTGACAGAAGAGGTGGTGAGCGCGGAGATTTCCGTGGCGGCGACCGTGGTGACCGTGGCGGACGTCCTGAAAGAAGGGATGACCGTGGTGGCGACAGAAGAGGCGGCGGCGGAAGAAGATAATCCCCCGATCGTTGGTAATAAATTTCAATTAACTACTTAATATAACGTAAGATGTTACAGCCAAAAAGAACGAAGCACAGGAAGATGCAGAAAATGCCTTCCAGAGGGAATGCCAAACGTGGTACCACCCTGTCGTTCGGTTCATTCGGTTTGAAGGCATTGGAAAATGTTTGGATGACCGACCGCCAGATTGAAGCCGCCCGTCAGAGCATGACGCGTGCCATGAAGCGGGAAGGTAATGTGTGGATCCGTATTTTCCCCGATAAACCCGTTACCCGCAAACCCGCCGAAGTAAGGATGGGTAAAGGTAAAGGTGCACCCGATCATTGGGCTGCTGTGGTGAAGCCCGGAAGAGTACTGTTCGAAGCCGACGGTGTTCCCGTTGAAGTAGCGAAACACGCTATGGAACTGGCCGCGCAGAAACTGCCGATCAAAACCAAATTCATTGTGAGGAGAGATCTCCAAGCATAATTCGTTCATCAACATAAATCGTATATACGATGTCGTCTAAGAAAGTTGAATTTAACAAAAGCCTGAAAGATATCAGTGATGCGGATCTGAAGGCTAAAATCCAGGAAGATGAACTGCGTCTGAAAAAGCTTGAGTTCGCGCACGCCATCACTCCCCTGGAAAATCCGGTGAGCATCCGCTCACTCAGAAGGGATGTGGCCCGTCTGAAAACAGAATTAACTAAACGTGCATTGGGAGTTTAATCCCGATATAAAAATTGAACAATGGCTGAAAGAAATTTGCGTAAAACAAGGATCGGTGTGGTTGCCAGCAACAAGATGGACAAAACCGTTACCGTAGCCGTGGAAAGAAAGGTGAAACACCCTATCTACGGAAAGTTCGTAAAAAAGACAACCAAGTTCCACGCCCATGATGAAAAGAACGAGTGCAGTATCGGCGACCTGGTGAAGATCATGGAAACCCGCCCCCTCAGCAAAACAAAACGCTGGAGGCTGGTTGAGATCGTGGAAAAGGTAAAATAATCCCTCTGTTTTACATTATATAACAAGTTCCGGAAGAACTTAAAATTATTCAACGATGATTCAGCAAGAAAGCAGATTGAACGTAGCTGATAACAGTGGTGCCAAGGAAGTATTGTGCATCCGTGTGCTGGGAAACAGCGGACAGGATTACGCCAAGATCGGTGATAAGATCGTGGTTACTGTAAAAGATGCCATCCCCGCAGGCGGTATCAAAAAAGGTACCGTAACCAAAGCGGTGATCGTTCGCACTACCAATAAACTGCGCCGCAAAGACGGATCTTACATCCGTTTCGACGACAACGCAGTGGTACTGCTCAACAACTCCGACGAGCCAAGAGGTACCCGTATCTTCGGACCAGTTGCCAGGGAACTGCGCGATAAAGGTTACATGAAGATCGTTTCCCTCGCTCCCGAAGTGTTATAAGATGCCCTGGCAGGTGCTTAACGCAGGTTTTTCCCGGATTTCCGGGGCGTTTGGCAATCAGCGTTGAGCATTCAGCAAAAAAGCATATCTTTGCACCCCCAAAAGGGAAACCTGGGGTGGCGTTTTATAAAAAACGATAAACATTTTACAGTGAGTACAAGATTCAAACCGAAGTTTAATATCAAAAAAGGAGACACCGTAGTGGTGATCGCCGGAGACGATAAAGACCTGGCCAAACCCCGCCAGGTACTGGAAGTTTTCCTGGATAAATCACGCGTTCTGGTGGAAGGTGTGAACATCGTTACCAAACATACCAAACCTTCAGCCCAGAATACTAAAGGTGGTATCGTTAAAAAAGAAGCCCCCATCCACATCTCTAACGTGATGTTGTGGGACGCTAAAGCAGGTAAAGCCACCCGCGTTACCCGCAGCCGTGAAACCGGTAAATTAGTTCGTATTGCAAAAAAATCAGGGGAGGTAATTAAATAATGAGTACCGTAAACTATTCTCCAAGACTGGCAGAAAAATACTCCAATGAGGTATTACCTGCCTTGATGAAAAAGTTTGGTTACAAAAGCATCATGCAGGCACCCAAACTTACCAAGATCTGTCTGAACCGCGGCGTTAATGGCGCAGTGGCCGATAAGAAACTGGTGGACATCGCAGTGGATGAACTCTCTACCGTTACTGGTCAGAAAGCTGTTCCCACCATGTCTAAAAAAGACATCTCCAACTTCAAACTGCGTAAGAACATGCCTATCGGTGCACGTGTTACGCTGAGAGGTGTGAAAATGTACGAATTCCTTGATCGTCTGATCGCAGTTTCTCTCCCCCGCGTACGCGACTTCAAAGGAGTGAACGACAAAGCTTTCGACGGCCGCGGTAACTATACACTCGGTGTTACTGAACAGATCATCTTCCCCGAAATCGATATCGATAAGGTAAACAAGATCACTGGTCTCGACATCACTTTCGTTACCACTGCCAATACGAACGAAGAAGCTTACGAACTGCTGAAAGAACTCGGCATGCCGTTCAAAAACATTAAAAAAGAAAACGCTCAATAAACCATGGCAAAAAAGTCAGTAATAGCCAGACAAAAAAAGCGCGAAGCCACAGTTGCTAAATTTGCTGAAAAAAGAGCCGCGCTGAAAGAAGCAGGTGATTACGCAGCATTGTCTCAACTGCCCCGCAACGCTTCTCCTGTAAGACTGAAAAACCGTTGTCAACTCACCGGTCGTCCCAAAGGATACATGCGTTACTTCGGTCTCGGAAGGGTGATGTTCCGCGACATGGCGCTTGCAGGAAAAATCCCTGGCGTGAAAAAAGCAAGCTGGTAAGAACAACCGCTTGGTTACTGATATCAAATTATTAATTGGATATCGCATTGTAAATCATTTTTATCATCTAACCTCAATCAAACAATGGTTACTGATCCAATAGCAGATTTTCTGACGAGAGTACGTAATGCGCAGATGGCCAACCACCGCATCGTGGAGATTCCTGCCTCAAACCTGAAGAAGCGTATCACTGAAATTCTGTACAACCAGGGCTATATCCTGAAGTACAAATTCGAAGAAGACAATAAGCAAGGGCTGATCAAGATCGCATTGAAATACGATCCTACCAGCAAACAACCCGCAATCAAGGCGCTGGAAAGAATCAGCCGCCCCGGTTTGCGCCAGTATGCAAAGCCTGAAGACTTCAAACGCGTGAAGAATGGTCTTGGTATCGCTATCGTAAGTACTTCCAAAGGAGTAATGACCGATAAGGAAGCCAAAGCTCAGAATGTAGGCGGAGAAGTGCTTTGCTACATCTACTAAACTGAAATGTTAGCCGGGTCCGTTTTTCGGATCCGGTTCATCATATACCCGGCGCACAAGCCTTTTAGTCGGGGCTGAACACGGGATAACTATCAACTAAAAAGTTTACGACTATGTCACGTATCGGAAAAAAAATCATCAGTGTGCCTGCAGGCGTTACCATTACCGTAGCTGCCGACAATGTGATCACTGTAAAAGGGCCTAAAGGCGAACTGAAACAAGCCATCGACAGAGACATTACAGTCGAAGTGAAAGATGGTGAAGCAACTGTAACCCGTCCTACCGACCAGATCCGCCACCGCGCACTGCACGGTTTGTACCGTTCACTGATCGCCAACATGGTGAAAGGTGTAACAGAAGGGTTTGTTCGCAAACTTGAACTGGTGGGTGTAGGTTATAAAGCTGCTAACCAGGGCAATATCCTCGACCTAGCACTGGGTTATTCTCACAATATTATTTTCGAAATTCCCAAGGAACTGAAAGTGGTGACTGCCCAGGAAAAAGGACAGAACCCCACCATCACACTGGAAGGAATGGATAAGCAACTGATCGGCCAAGTAGCCGCTAAGCTCCGCGGCCTGCGTAAACCAGAACCATACAAAGGTAAAGGTGTTAAATTCGCTGGTGAAGTGCTTCGCAGAAAAGCTGGTAAATCTGCTGGTAAATAATTTTAAGCAATAATTCCCGGCAGTATCGGGAATATAAAATAAGAGAAATGAACAACAAAGTAATAAGAAGGCAGAAGATCCGCTACAGGATCCGCAGGAAAGTAGCAGGTACAACTGCGAAACCCCGCCTCAGTGTTTTCAGGAGCAATACTGATACTTATGTACAACTGATCAATGATGAAAATGGTCAGACTTTGGCTTCCGCTTCCACCAGGGATAAAGATATCGCTGCGCAGAAAGGTACCAAATCCGAAAAGTCTAAGCTGGCAGGACAGGCAATCGCCCGTAAAGCCGCTGAACTGGGTATCACAACCTGTGTATTCGATCGTGGTGGTTACCTCTACCATGGCCGTGTAAAAGCTACTGCAGACGGTGCCCGTGAAGGAGGTCTTCAGTTCTAATTATCCCTTTGGGAACGAACCAAATCAAAAAAGTAAACATCAACCGGCTTTGTCCGGTACAACAGAATAACTACAATGGCAAAAGTAAACTTAAACAAGGTTAAAGCCGGCGACCTCGAACTGAAGGAGAAGGTGGTTGCTATTAACAGGGTGGTGAAAACTACAAAAGGCGGTCGTGCCTTCAGTTTCTCCGCACTGGTGGTAGTAGGGAACGAAAGCGGCGTGGTAGGTCACGGTTTAGGTAAAGCCAAAGAAGTTCAGGAAGCCATCACCAAAGGAATTGAAGATGCGAAGAAAAATCTCATCAAAGTTCCCGTAATGCACGGCACTATTCCTCACGACCAACTGGCTAAAGAAGGCGCTGCAAAAGTGCTCATCAAGCCAGCCGCACACGGTACCGGTGTAATCGCCGGAGGCAGCATGCGCGCCGTTCTGGAAAGCGCAGGTGTTACCGACGTACTCGCCAAATCCCTGGGAAGCGCTAACCCGCACAACGTGGTTAAAGCAACTTTCAAGGCCCTGGCTATGCTGCGCGAGCCTATCTCCGTGGCAAAAACACGTACCGTTGCCCTGAAAAAAGTATTCAACGGATAAGCTGTTCTTTTAAAGAACAACTTTTTCAGAATATTGATTGAAAAGCATTTTTCACCCATAATAAACTGGCCCGAAAGGGTAGTTGTATGAGCAAGATAAAGATCACCTTAGTAAAAAGTCCCATCGACAGACCAGAGCGCCAGAAGCTGACGCTCCAGGCTTTGGGTTTGAACAAGCTGAACTCTACAAAAGAAGTGGAAGCTACCGACTCCATCCGTGGTATGGTGCGTAAGGTTAGCCATCTCGTAAAAGTAGAAGAAGCCTAATTTTAATTGCGAGGGGTTGTTGCCCCGTTGAGTAAAAAACAAACAATCATGAAATTACATCAGTTACAGCCTGCAGAAGGTGCAGTTCATAAAGAGAAGCGTATTGGTCGTGGTGAAGCCTCCGGTAAAGGTGGTACTTCCACAAAAGGTAACAAAGGTCAGCAAAGCCGCGCCGGTTACCAACGTAAATTCGCGCACGAAGGTGGTCAGATGCCCATTCAGCGTCGCGTGCCAAAACGTGGATTCAAAAACAACAACCGTATTGAATTCAAAGTATTCAACCTTGGTCAGATCGATCAGGTAGTGGAGAAATACGGCATCACTGAGTTTACACTGGAAAACCTGTACATGAACGGGTTGATCAGCCAGACAGATTCCGTGAAAATCTTAGGAAACGGTGAACTGAAATCTAAACTGACCTTCAAAGTAAACGCCATCAGCGAAAAAGCGAAGGCGGCAATTGAAGCGGCAGGCGGAACAGTTGAAATTGTGAAATAATTTTTCCGTAACTTGCCAGACGCATTTAGGAATGCGTCTTTTTTTATTTTGGGGTATTCACAACTAATTACTAACACCCGTGAAGAAATTATTTCAAACACTGAAGAACATTTGGAGCATAGACGAACTGCGCAGTAAGATCATTACTACCCTTCTTCTTGTTGCTGTTTACAGAGCCGGTGCACACATCGTTCTGCCGGGTATCGATCCCAATAAACTGGACCTCAGCCGCGCCAAAGAAGGTGCGCTGGGACTGATTGATACTTTCGCAGGTGGCGCCTTCTCCATGGCCTCTATTTTCGCACTCGGTATCATGCCCTATATCTCCGCTTCCATCTTTATGCAGTTGATGACGATTCTCGTTCCCAGCATGCAGAAGATCCAGAAAGAAGGAGAAAGCGGACGGAAAAAGATCAACCAGTGGACCCGTTACCTCACAGTGGGTGTTACCCTCGTACAGGGTGCGGCTTACGTTGCTTATCTGAAACAATCCAGCCAGGGCGCGTTGATCGAGAGTTTCTCTGAATACTTCTGGTTGTCTACCGTGTTCACCCTTACAGCAGGTACCCTGTTTGTAATGTGGCTCGGTGAGAAAATTACCGATAAAGGTCTTGGAAACGGTACTTCCATCATCATCATGGTAGGTATCCTCGCCCGTCTCCCGCAATCATTTGTGCAGGAATTGCAGGCGAAAGGTACCGGCGGTGGCGGTGGTATCCTGATCTTCCTCATTGAGATGGCCGTATTGATCGCCATTATCATGGGACTGATCGTATTGGTACAGGGCGTGCGTCGTATTCCCATTCAGTATGCTAAACAGATCGTTGGCAACCGCCAGTTCGGTGGTGCCCGTCAGTTCCTGCCGCTGAAAGTGAATGGCGCCGGTGTAATGCCGATCATCTTCGCCCAGGCCATTATGTTCCTGCCTACCTTGTTCTCTTTCACCAAATTTGAAACCGGACAGGGTATCGCAAGAATTTTCTCTGACCCCAAAGATGCGGTGTACATGATCATTTATGCTGTTGTGGTAATTGGTTTCACCTTCCTCTACACAGCCCTGATCTTCAACCCGAAACAAATTGCCGACGACCTGAAAAGGAACAACGGCTTTATCCCCGGTATCAAACCCGGCCAACCTACAGCCGATTATATCGGTGCTGTAATGGACAAGATTACACTTCCCGGTGCCGTATTGCTGGCATTGGTGGGTATCCTGCCCGGCTTCGCGCAGCGCCTTGGTGTAACGCAGGGATTTGCTTCCTTCTTCGGAGGTACTTCACTGCTCATCATGGTGGGCGTTGTACTGGATACATTGCAGCAGATTGAGACCCAGTTGCTGATGCGTCAGTACGATGGCCTGATGAAGACCGGTCGTATCCAGGGTCGCCAAACGGCTTCCCCGGTATCTATGTAATTCATTTTTAGATTTCATAGTAGCCTGTTGGGAGCAATCTCAACAGGTTTTCTTTTAATAACAGTATGCGTTCAAAGAATATGATTTTTTATAAAACGGAAGCAGAGATCGCAATCATGCAGCGCAATGCGCGCCTTGTGAGCCAGGGACTTGCAGAAGTAGCCGCTATGCTGAAGCCCGGCCTTACCACACTTGAAATTGATAAGTTCTGTGTGGATTATGTGAAGAAGCAGGGCGGCATCGCCACATTCCTGAACTTCCACGGCTACCCCTTCAGCATTTGCGCCTCGGTGAACGATGTGGTGGTACACGGATTTCCCAACGATACCCCATTGAAAGATGGCGATATCGTCAGCATTGATCTTGGTATAACGAAGGATGGATATGTGGGAGAACACGCCTATACATTTATACTTGGCAACGCGGCTCCTGAAGTGATTGAATTGGTAAAAGTTACCAAAGAATCACTGTACAAAGGAATTGAAAAGGCGATCGCCGGCAACCGGATAGGAGATGTGGCCTGGGCCATCCAGGAACATACTGAGAAGAAGCATGGTTATGGCGTGGTCCGCGAATTGGTTGGACACGGCCTGGGCAAAACGATGCACGAAGATCCGCAGGTACCCAACTACGGCAAACGCGGGACGGGCACGATGCTGAAAGAAAACATCACCCTCGCCATCGAACCCATGATCAACCTCGGTAAAAAAGATGTCTATACTGAAGACGACGGCTGGACCATCCGTACCAAAGATGGTAAACCCAGCGTCCACTTCGAACACAATGTATGCGTGAAGAAAGGAAAGGCGCTGATTCTTTCAGATTATTCGGTGATTGAAGCGGCGGAAAGAGCGAATCCGG
>CAMLPA010000040.1 GCA_946481605.1 uncultured Flavihumibacter sp.
TTGCCAGATCGACCAGACTTTTCGCGTATCTTCCTGCTAAACGGGGATTCTGCATTATAAATATTTTGGATTTTGAATGTTGAATTTTGAATTAAAAGATCAATCCAAAATCCATCATTCAAAATTTATAATTCCTTAGTTAAGTTTCACATCATCAGCCAGTTGCTGAATATAATTTTCCTGGTTGGCTTTATCGGACAATTCGCGGCGAAGTACTTTCTCGCTCACTTCCACCACCAGTTTACCCACCTGGTTTTTCACCTCGGTAAGGGCGGCCATTTTCTGTGCTTGAATAGCAGCCTGGGCATCAATCATGATCTTGTTGGCTTCAGCTTTGGCCTGCTCCTTCGCTTCAGCGATGATGCGGTCCTTCACTTCTTTCGCTTCTTTCAGAATAAGACTGCGTTCTTCACGTGCCTTCTGCATCAGCAATTCGTTTTCGCTCTTCATCTGCGCCATTTCAGCTTTCACGCGTTCAGCGCTTTCGATGGAATCAGCGATTGTTTTCTCCCTTTCGTTCAGGGTAGAGATGATGGGTTTCCAGGCGAATTTCTTCAGGATCAGGAATACGATCACAAAGGCCAGCAATGTCCAGAAGAAAAAACCAAGACCAGGTAATAAGAGTTCCATAACAGATTTCTATATGTTGTTTTAATAACGGGCGAAGTTACAAAACTGCATCCTCCGCCCTGTGCTTTGGATGCAGTAATGAATTTGAAATGATCTTACTTAGCCAGTACAGCCAGCAGACCAGCGATCACTGCGAAAAGGGCAACACCCTCGATGAACGCAGCGGTCAGGATCATGTTACCACGGATGTCGTTGGCAGCTTCGGGTTGACGTGCGATAGATTCTACGGCACCTTTACCGATCTGACCAATACCAATACCGGCTCCGATAGCAGCCAGACCAGCACCGATAGCACCACCGAGGTGGGACATACCTACATCCAGGAGAAAATTCAACATTGACATTGTGTCTATATTTGATTGTTAAAAAACGATTTTATACACCGGCTACGAAGCCATCATCGTGATGACCGCCATGCTCTTCCGTGTGTCCGCCTTCAAAAGCCTGTCCGATGAATACCGCCGTCAGGTTGGTGAAGATGAACGCCTGGATGAACGCCACCAGTACTTCAATAAGGTAAATGAACACGGAGAAAGCAACTGAAATGGGAGAGAATCCCCAGCCGGCAACCGTTGACATCTGACCAAAGATAAAGATAAGCGAAACAAAACTCAGGATCACGATGTGTCCCGCGGTCATGTTCGCGAAAAGACGGATCATGAGGGCCGCTGGCTTAATGAACACGCCCATCAGTTCCACCGGGATCAGGATCAGTTTCACCAGGAAGGGAACCCCCGGAGGCCAGAAGATATGGCCCCAGAAATGACCGTTGGTGCTGAACAGGATCACGAGCAATGAGATAAGCGCCAGCACCATGGTGAAGGCGATATTACCCGTTACGTTGGCGGCGCCAGGTATCAGTCCGAATATGTTGTTGATGAGAATGAAGAAGAATACGGTGAGCAGGTAGGGCAGGTATTTACCGGCTTTGTGTCCCAGGTTGGGTTTGGCCACATCGTCGCGCACGAAAGTGATCACAGGTTCAATGGCGTTTTGCAGTCCGCTCGGTGCCTTGGAGGCGCCGTTCTTTTTGTATTTTTTCGCCACGCTGGTCATAATGAGTACCAGCACCACCAGTGCGAGGATCATTTGTACCACGTTTTTGGTCATGGAGAAATCGTACACTTTCACCGATTCATCCACGGTACCATCTTCTTTTACGGCGAAAATATGGTCGTGTTCCATTTTATATCCTTCATAAGTGGCATGTCCATGCTCAAATTTGGAGGAAGAGAAAATGGAGAGCCCTTTTTCTGGGGAATACAGGATGATGGGCAGGGGAATGGTCACATGGGTATGGCCCACGGTAGCGAAGTGAAACTCATGGGAATCCATGATGTGGTGCAGGATCTCTTTACCCGGATCGAGTTCGGCTTTTTGCTCCGCAGCGTGATCGCCTCCTTCGTTGGCCAGCGCCACCTGCGAATTCAGCAGCGTGAATACGCTGAAAACCGCTACCAATAAAGATTTCATGCTAATTCGTGCCATACCTGTCTCAAAATTTGCGGCAAAGATATGACGGAAGGGCGGTAAAGTCAAAATTCAGGAAAATAAAGTGAAAAGTTCCATCATGTCGGGAGATATTCCTGTTTTCACGCAGAATTTGACCCTGAGGGGTTATTTTTTCTCGCAAAGGCGCGGAGGCGCAAAGCCTTGTTTGAATGTATTACTGTGAATGGCAAGAAACGAAACGTTTGATTAACAACCAGGCAATATGCAAGCTAATAATGCTACTATATCCACAGCCCTTTGCGCCTCCGCGCCTTTGCGAGAAATATAAAAATTACTTGAAACCTCACACCGCACTCACCGTCCCGAACTGCATTTCCACCAGCCCCGCGTAATACCCGCCCTGTGCCATCAACTCTTCATGAGACCCCATTTCCCGGATCACCCCCTTATCCAGCACCAGAATCTTGTCGGCCTTGCGGATGGTGGAGAGGCGGTGGGCGATCACGATGGCGGTTCTACCCGCGATCAGCGTATCAATGGCGTGCTGGATGAGGTGTTCAGATTCGGTATCCACGGAAGAAGTGGCTTCGTCCAGTATCAGGATGGAAGGATCATATAAGAGGGCCCGCGCGAACGACATCAGTTGCCGCTGGCCCATGGAGAGCGTATTCCCTCTTTCCATCACATTATAGTGGTATCCGCCGGGCAACTGGATGATAAATTCATGTAAACCAATCAGTTTGGCAGCGGCTTCCACCCTTTCGAAGGGAATATCCGGGTTGCGGAGCGTAAGGTTATCGAGCACGGTTCCGGAGAAAAGGAATACATCCTGCAACACCACACCGATCCTGGAACGCAGGGCATCCAGTTTATAAGCTTCTATAGACACATCATCAATGAGGATACGCCCCTTGTTGATGTGGTAGAGCCGGTTCAGCAGACTGATAATAGAAGTTTTCCCGCTGCCCGTATGGCCCACTATCGCCAGAGTTTCCCCCGGGTTCACTTTAAAGTTTACTTCTTTCAACACATAATTCTCCGCTTCGTAGGCAAACCAGACCTTATCGAATTCGATTTTCCCGTTCACCGTAGCAGGCGCGTGCGTGCCCTCATCTTCCGTAACATCAGGGTTATCCATCACTTTAAATACTCTTTCGGAGGCAATCATGCCCATCTGGATCACATTGAATTTATCGGCAATCACCCGGAGTGGACGGAAAATCTGGTTGATATATAAAATAAACGCGATCAGGTTACCGGCCAGCGCATCCGCTCCATTGGAAGAGATGGCCGCACCTACACCCGGCGCTACCTGCGTGGCACCCCACCAAACGAGCAAACCGATGGAAAGGGCCGAAATAATTTCGACTACCGGAAAGAATACCGAATAGGCGAAGATGGCGCGGATATTGGCGTTGCGATGGTCTTTATTGATCTGAACGAACTTATTCATTTCTCTTTCTTCCGAAGCGAAAGCCTGCACGATGCCCATACCCGTAATGTGTTCCTGCACAAAAGCATTCAGCGCAGCAACGGCGTTTCGCACCTTATGAAAAGATTTGTTCACGCTTTCCTTAAAGAAATAGGTGGCGATGATGAGAATAGGAAACGGGATCAGGCAAACGAGAGTGAGCCGCCAATCGACCCAGAACATGGTGGCGAGTACAAATAATATGGTGAGCAGGTCCGATATAATCGGGATCAGTCCATCGGCGAATATATCGTTGATGGATTCAATATCGTTGATGGTACGGGTGGTAAGGGTTCCGATGGGTGTACGGTCGTACTGACTGAGGTTGAGCCGCAGTACTTTCCCGAATACGTTCCGCCGGAGATCGCGCACCACGTTCTGCCCGAGGGAAGAAGTGATGAAGGAGAAGAAGAACCGCGCTACCGTTTCAATAATCAGTACGCCTACCTGGATAGCCGTGATCCAGAACAACATCTGTAAAGCGTCGTTGCGGATATAATCGTTTACGGTTTGTTGTATCAGGAGTGGGCGCACCGGAGAAATCACCGCCAGGAATATGGCGAGGAACACCGAAGTGTAGAAACTTCCGCGGTAAGGGCGCGTGTACTGAAAAACCCTTCTTAACAGCCTGGTATCAAAAAATTGCTTCTTTTCCTTCTTTTCAGTCATAACTTTTGTTGCAACGGGCGTTTACTCCTCTCCCATTGCTTTCTTATAAGCCTTTATGAATATCGCCCCCAGGTTTTTGTGCGGTGGGATATAGTCTTCGAAACGTTCGTCTTTTACCCTGGAGGCCAGGTCGCCCCACATGCTGATCCATTCAATGTTCTTTCCGCTGCGTACACATTCGTTGATGGATTGGAGAATAGGTTCGTTTACCACACGGGTACCCACCTGTTTGGAGGAGATAATGTGCGCGTCGGGCGAGATATCCAGAACCTGGTCCAGGTTATGATAACCGCCACAGGAACCGAGAATCACCACCCTTGCCGAAGGCGCCAGTTGTGCGATGGTGTACTTCACATGATAACTATGTCCGCGGTGCACCACGATAGTGGGGCTGAGCCCTTTCTCCGACATATAGGCAGAGAGTGCGTGTTGTGCTTTTGCGTCCTGGTCGGTATCGTTGTCCAGCGGCAGGTTGGCGAAAATGCGTACGGGCTTGCCTTTGGTGGAACTGATTTCCACCCATTGCTTATTGCTCACCACTTTCCAGTTGGGGTTTCCGCGGAACATGCCCATAAAGTTGGCGTAAGAATCAATCCCATCTTTATCGCCATAAAAGAATACCTGTTGAATTACAGCACCACTGTCGCTGGAAAGAGACTTGTAAGAAACGTTGTACACGGGTGGAATACCGAGTTTGGCAGATAAGTCCACATGTTGTGAAGTATCGGAAGAGGCGAACAGTGTTTCGAGGATATTATAGATTACTTCTCCTTTTTTGTTGCCGTTCTGCCTGTTGCTGGCATATCCCTGTTTGATTTCTCTTAAAACGATCGCCTTAATTTCTTCGTTGCGGATACTACCGTAGGAATCGGCCACATCTACGGGATCTTCCATGTCGCGGGTCTTTTCCAGGCGGAGCGCGAAGGCGCGCATCAGCGCGATGGCATTGTCTTTCTCCATGGTACCCAGGAAATGATCGAGGGTATTGTATCCGGCAGACATTTTAATAAACTTCCTGAAATGGTCGAAGTTCACGCGCATCAGTAAACTATCGCCGCGGGGAACGGCCATTTTCTGAAAGATCAGTTTGTACACACCATTGGTGTAGCTGGAAGTATAAATCTCATCTTCTCCCAGTACCGCCAGGTAATACAGTTCTTCCGGCGAAAGGGATTGCAGTATTTTGAATCTAATGGCATCGGGGGAATCGTGCAATGCGTTGATCTGGCTCACATACACTTGTTTACCCTTTCTACCAAGCATATCCGTGAGCGCCTGCATTTCCATGGGGGTATCCCTTTCCGGCAGACGTCCCGCGTATTCGATCTGGGTTTTCACCAACAGTTTGTAGTAAGTTTCGTCATTTTCCGCTGCCTTATCTACCTGGTCGAGCGTGATCTTTCCATGGTAGAGGTTATCGAGGAAGGGGAAGTACAATTGTCCGCTGCGGCTGGTGGCCAGTTGCGACACGGTTCTCACCAGGGGTTCGTCCACATTGCGTATCCTGCTCCCCAATTTGTTCCCGGCGGCGGCGTAGTCGTATAATTTCTTGGGATCTCGATGCGCGGCGGCGATGATAAGGCTATCGGTGAAGGGATAATCTGAATTCACCCTGAGTTTGGGTAGAATATCATTGGGATAGAGGGCGCAATATTTTCTGAAAACGATATAACCACTCTCTTTCAGCCCGGGATTATCGATAAAGGAAGAGGCCCTGATCAACACGTTACCAACGGTGTATGGATACTTCGCGATCTGCAGTGTCATGTTCTCCCCTTTTTTGTCCGCTTTCATCGTTTCGAGATAGGCGGCCATGAGTTCGGGGGCCTGCGCGGGTTTGAAGGAGCGGTCCTGCCAGCCGGTATTGTACAGGCGCAGCACATCTTCTATACCGCGGAGGTACTTCACTTTCAGGCGGTGATCCAGTGTGGAATCAGTTTCAACTTCATCCTGGAATTTATCTACTTTCCGGATAACCGCGTCCGTTACCTGGAGGTTGATGGATTCATCTTCTGAAACCTTTACTATATCAGTTGCTTTGCCCAGGGCCAGCGCTTTTTTCTGTTCTTCGTCTATCTTATCGTGCCACAATATCCTTGGGTTGGAACGCAGGATATTCTTAGCGGGCGTATCCGAAGTTTGGGCCCATACCCCGGAAACGGTAGCCATCAGCAGCAGAGAACAGCAAATTCGTACAAGTACCTTCATAATGAACAGGATATGAGAAATAAGATGCAAAAATACGACCAATTTACTTAACCCCGGTGGCACCGCTATAGCGGTGGCACCGGGTACCGTGTTTTCACGGGCCTGCTTTTCCGTTTTTCCACCATGTCCTCTCTATTCGGCATGGCTTCTTCCAACTTAACAATTACATAATCCCTACATTTAACATTAGAAGCCCTCCGCAAATTATTTTTGTGTAAATATATTGTTAAATGGAACCGAAAGGCAAGAAGATACTGATCGCCGACGACGAGCCCGATATCCTGGAAATACTGGACTACAACCTCAGAAAAGAAGGCTATGAAGTAGTGAGGGCCGCCAATGGAGATGAAGCGCTTGAACAAGCCAAAGTCCAGAAACCCGACCTCATTGTGCTGGACATCATGATGCCTAAAAGAACCGGACTTGAAGTTTGTGAGATTCTCCGCAACCAGGAAGCCTTCCGCGATACACTGATCATTATGCTCACCGCCCTCAGCGACGAGACCTCCCACATCAAAGGACTGGAAAGCGGCGCTGACGACTACGTAAACAAACCCATCAGCCCGAAAGTGCTCACCAGCCGTGTAAACGCACTCTTCCGCAGGCTCAACAAGAACGTCAATACCAAAGAAGAAGGCGGCGTACTCAAAATAGACAACCTCACCATTGATCCGGTGAAGTTTGTGGTGATGGCCGACGACCAGGAAATCATTCTCGCCAAAAAAGAATTCGAACTCCTCTACCTGCTCGCCTCCAAACCAGGCCGTGTTTTCCTCCGCAACGAAATCCTCAGCCAGATATGGGGCAACGATGTAATCGTTGGCGACCGTACCATTGATGTACACGTCAGGAAAGTAAGGCAGAAAATGGGAATGGATTGCATCACAACTGTAAAAGGAGTGGGCTATAAGTTTGAGCTGTAATCATTTTGAATTTCCTACCTTCCAATACATGTTTGATACCAAAAACCTTTCGCCCCGGCAGCTATCGGCACTAACGGCGTTTATGCTATCCGTGCCCATCGCGCTGGGTATTTACTGGCTTCGTCCCGTATGGTGGATCGGCGTTTCCGCCTTTTTCCTGGTGTTCGCCGGCAGTTACGCGCTGGTGGCCATCACGCTTCAGCGCTTCATCTACCGGAAAATAAAACTCATCTACAAATACATCTACCAAACCAAAGCATCCAAAAAGGAGGAGATGTACTACAAATACATCATTCCGCAGAAAGGCATCGATGAAGTAAGAATGGACGTGGAGAAATGGGCCGATCAACGCAAACAGGAAATCGAAAACCTCAAGCAGAACGAAGCTTACAGGAAAGAGTTTCTTCAGAACCTGGCCCATGAATTTAAAACGCCCATCTTCGCTATCCAGGGTTATGTGGATACACTACTGAACGGTGCCATGGAAGATCCCGATATCAGTAAACGTTTCCTTACCAACGCGTCCAAAAACGTGGACCGCCTCGTGAACCTGATGAACGACCTCGATGAAATTTCCAAACTGGAAAGAGGTGAACAGGCACTGTACAAACAGAATTTCGTGATCCAGGACCTCACAAAAGAAGTGTTCGAATCCCTCTCCATCAAAACCAATGAGAAAGGGATCAAATGCAGCATCAAAAAGGGCTGTGAACCACCCCTCACCGTTTTCGCCGATAAAGAGAAGATCAGGCAGGTGCTCATCAACCTCGTGGAGAACGCCACCAAATACGGCCGACCCGGCGGCACCATTGTGGCCAGCATGTACAATACCGATGGCAAACATGTTCTGATTGAAATATCTGATGACGGACTAGGTATAGAAGAAGAACACCTTATCCGCATCTTCGAACGTTTTTACCGCACCGATAAAGCACGCAGCCGTGATAAAGGCGGCACGGGATTAGGACTGGCCATCTGCAAACATATTGTGGAAGCCCACGGCCAAACCATTCACGTAAGAAGTAAAATAGATGTGGGTACGACTATTGGCTTTACACTGGACGCGAAGAAAGATTGATCAGTTAAAATCTCCTTCAGAAATCACAAAGACACATCCGGAACAACACCAACTTACTACGATTCAATTGTTCCTGCGGGTGATCTGGGAACCGGAGCATGGGAGGTGAAAAGCTACTTCACCACTTCCGGTTCTATTGCATACTTTTTCAGCTCACGCAAGGCTGTTCCAGCGCTATCACTCAGGTTAAACCTGATCAATTCGCCATTTTTAATATAACTGATATAATTGCACTGGTTGCGGTCACTCACAAAATAAAGTGTGTTGACTACCGCACCTTTTTCGAAGAGATAGATTTTGCCCTCTTTCAGGCATGGTGTTTCTTTTGGAAGTGTATCCTGCAAAGAATGCAGAACAGGTGCAATTCGGCCCACTTCTGTGGTACGGGTTAATGTAAAATACCTGAGGTTCGCGGTGTCTTTAAAATAGATGACTTCCATACTATCCGCAGAAAAATGGGCAGGATTCGGTTTTGCGGAGGTCTTAACCACCGGAGTTGGTTCAGCAGCAGGTTCCCCGGAATTGCAGGCGGAGAAAAATACAACCAGAACCGGAAACACAAAGCTCAGTTTTTTCATGGTGCAAATTTAAAAAAATTCCGCCCCGAAGAATCGGGGCGGCTTAAATCTACTCTTTACTCTGATATTGCTACGAACGAATATAAAAGCAGATTCTAGTAGTTATTGGTCTGCGGTGTAAAGCTTGCCCAACCGGTAAGCCAGTTGGTGGTGCCGAACGCGCCGCGGTAAGTTGTTGAAGTGAAGTAAGCATCAAGTCCTGTAAAGCTGGCTCCGGACAATGCAGGTGAACCTGAAGCAGGAATGAAGTTAGGAGCATTCAGCATGAAGGGGCTGGTAAGCATCACGTCTTCGCGTTTAGCAAGAATAGTAGTACCATCGGCTTCTACTTTGGCACGCATTGCAGCCACAGTTTCTGCGATCATAGCGGAGCGGTCGGAACTGCTCAATGGGTTAGCGCCATATTTTGCACCGGTGAAAGCACGTGCAGCGGATGAGTCAGCAAGCACAGAACCAGCGTAAACAGCAATGATATTGTTCTTGAATGAAGAGTTGTTGTCTGTGTAGTATGCGTTCCATGTTGCCGCTGATTCTATAGAGAAACCACCTTTTCTATGACCGAGCAGGATGGAGTTGTGTACCGCAAAGCGAACAGCGCGTCTCCATCTGTTGGAATAGTTGTGTGTGGCGGCAGATCCTGTGGTATCGTATGGCCCGATGAAGGTAAAGTTAGAGAGTACAGGACGGGTGAACGGCGTTGCGGATGTGCCGCTTCCGTCGTTATCGGCTTCAATACCGTTGGCAGCATCAGTATCCGCGAATTTGTCGCGCAGGGAAACGGCGAATTGAATTTTACCGGTGTAACCGAAGTCGAAATCGAAATCATCGTCCGCTGTTGCGAAAGCAACCAGGTTTTTACAATTTACTGTTCCACCGAAGAACTCATACGCATCATCGTTTCCATAAGAAACCTGCACGTTTTCGATGATGGTTTTAGAACCTACACCACCCAGTGTAAGCCCGTTGATTTCAGAGCCTGGTTCAGCGGCAATACCTGCGAATTCAATACGTACATAACGGAGAATACCGGAATTGTCTTCAGCATCAGTACCGCCATAAGGACGGTTCACACCACCTTCAATGATGGGCGCTGGTGAAGTTGGACGGTTGGTAGTAGCTTTACCCAACAGGATAATTCCACCCCAGTCGCCGGGCTGGCGCTGGCCGGAAGCTTTTCCCGAAGTAAAGATGATGGGCTCAGTGGGAGAACCATCTGCAATAAGGCGTGCACCCCTTTCAACAATGAGGGCACCCTTCTCCGTAATGTCACTTTTGATGATGGAACCCGGTGCAATGGTAACCACGGCGCCGTTGTTCACGTAAACATATCCTTTCAGTGTATAGGTTCCTTTCGCCAGGGTAATGCTCCTGTCGTAAGTGCCCGTAAGAATTTTAGTAACGTTGGGATCATCGGTGGAAGTTCCGCCACCTGAACCGTTGTTCTCGTTAAACTCCACCTTTACGCAGGAAGTAAGGGCGAACATGCCTGCTACCGCTGCTAAGAAAACTTTTTTCATGTTTATTCTGGTTTGAAAGTCTTTGATTGGTTTTATAAAATTTAGAGGCTGAAATCGTATGTAAATCCGAGTGTAATAGTGCTTCCGGGTGTGAAGGAACTGAATACGCGGTCGGTTCCTTTTTTGTAAATCTTATCGGTATCCACGTTCTCGTACAACATGATCTTCTGGTTGAGGATGTCTGAAATGGTGAGCTTAATCTCCCCTCTTTTATTCGCCACTTTTTTGGCAAGTTGGAAATCGATCAGGTCACGGGGGTTTTCATATATATCCGGGAAACCAAGTGCATTGTTCCCCACAAGTGAAAGGCGTTGTCCCACCCTATTGTACAGTAAACTTGCAGACAGGCCACTTTTCTCAGCGGAATACTGGAAACCGCCGTTGATCAGGTATGGCGACTGTCCCTGAATTGGACGATCAGCAGAAACATCTTTACCAAGTACCTGGTCGGAGAATCTTACCTGAGAGAAGATGTAAGTGAGGTTACCGAAGAAGGCCAGGTTCTGGAAGAAATCGCTGTTGGGGTTGAGGAAACTGAAGTTCTTACGAAGTTCGAATTCAACACCATAAGTATCGGCATCTTTCGCGTTCTGGTAGAAGTAAAGTCTTCTGTCGGCGTTACTTCCCGGGTCGAGACGGAATTCGATTGGTTTCACGAATCTTTTGTAGAAACCACCCAAAGTGAGCGCCTCGCCTGGTGCAGGGTACCATTCGTAACGAAGGTCGGCATTGTAGATGTCCGCGCTTTCAAGAGAAGGCGCACCTGAAACGCCGTAGTTGGATTCATAATCGTAGAACTGGAAAGGCGCGATCTCCCTGAATTCAGGACGGGATACTGTTTTAGAAATGGAAGCCCGTATGTTATTATCTCTGTTAATAGAGAAAGTTAAGTTGGCAGAAGGCAATACATCCCATTGTTCGTTGTTAATCACCACCTGCTCCGCTGAACGGTCTTTGGTACGGAGAAACTGTTCGAAGAATTCTACGCGAAGTCCCCATACAAGGCGCACGCGGTCTGAAAACTTCGTGTCGAACATGGCGTATCCGGCATCCAGTGCGGAAATACCAAAATACTTGTCTTCGTTATTGGTGAATTCATCCAGCACAAATCCTGATTCACTGATGTTTTTTGAATCGAATATCTGATCGTATGGCAGGAAGTTCAGTTCGGTATTAAAGTTTGAACCGGAGAAAGGAACGTACCTGAATATCCTGGATTTAAAGTCGCGGAAGCGGAGCAATACGGAGCCACCTGCTTTAAAAGTTTGTTTTTCACCCATCAGGTTGAAAGGCACGGTGAAAAATCCACCTGCTCCTGCACTGTGGTCCTGCAGTTGAGAGAAGAAGCGGCGTGTGTCATCGGGATCCACTTCAAACCTGTCGGCACCACCAATCGGGTTTACATATAAAGAAGTACGCAGGTCGGGCTGCTGCTTCATGTTCAACGCGTAGTTCGCGTTCCATTTGAACTTGATACCACTGGTGGTAAGTTGGTGTTCACCTTCCAGTTGTGTGCTATACAAACTTCTCTGGTTAAGGAAAGAAGACCAGAGCCGGATATCCTGTAACCTGTTGTTGTTTACCCCTGACCTTGTATAGTAATTGTCTTCAAAAAAGCGGTTGTAGAGGTTCTTGAAAGCGAACTTATGGCGACCTTTTACATAAGCGATGTTGGCCATGGCGCCCACTGTGGTGCTGTACCTGTTTTGTTCATCCACATAGTTGAAGATGGCGTTACCAGCCTGTTCGTACTGGGCACGTTCCACATCGTACAACATTTTCGCGTTCCGGTAAATCAGGGAAAATACGGCCCCCAGTTGTGCATCATTCTTCAGGCGTTTTCCTGCGCCGTAAGCGATCTGGTAAGTTTGAATAGGCGCCGTTCTGGAATTGTCCTGCCTGTACACATCATTCCTGAAACTTCTGGTAAGGTCAAGTTGTTTTTGTGTGCCGCCAACTTCGTTACCCAAAGCCCTGTATTCCTGTGCTGTAGTAGGGAAGCCTTTAGGCAGATCCCTTCTGCCGTCATCAAAACCGATCCAGTCGAATTTGCCACGTTCGTTGCTCACGAAATCCCTGAACGTGGAATTGGTGTTGTACCCGAAACTTACGCCTACATTGAGGAAGTTCCTGGTGGGAACGTCTTTTGTAGTTACCTGCACCAGACCACCGGCGAACTCACCGGGAAGATCAGGTGTGGCTGTTTTATTGATGACGATGTTGTCGATTACGGAAGAGGGAATAATATCGAAAGAGAAAGTTTTACGATCCGGTTCAGAACTGGGCATCTGCGCACCGTTGATGATGGCGGCGTTGTAACGATCTCCAAGTCCGCGTACCACAACATATTTATTGTCCTGGATACTTGCGCCACTCACCCTTTTAAGCACTTCACCCGTATTGCGATCGGGTGTTTTCTTAATAAAGTCTGCGGCCACCCCGCTTGAAACAGCGGTATTGTTGCGTTGGAAATTGATCAGGGCGCTTGTACTTTCTTTCTTAACGGATGTTTTCACCACCACTTCAGAAAGTGTGGCGTTGCTTACTTCAAGTACAATCTGGATATCATTGTCTGTTCCGGCTTTCACTTCTACATCTTCCAGCATTTTGGTATCGTACCCAACGTTGGATACGATCAGCGTGTATTTCTTACCCGGCTCCAATGTAATGCTGAAGCGTCCTTCCACATTCGCGGCCTGTGATTTACCTGCGCCCACCACTTCTACGGTAGCACCGGCTATTGCTTCATTTTTTGCATTGATGATTTTTCCGCTTAAACGGGTTGGCTGTTGCGCATTCAGAATGCCGAAACACATTATGAATAAAAGAGAGAGAAACGGTTTGAGTAAAGAAGAAGATTGCATACAGTCAATTTGTGGTGCAAAAGAACCAACCGTATGTTACCTCCCTGTTAACGCAGTGTTACCGAATTGTGAAGTGAATATGAAGCGAATGTTAAGCCATAACATCAAAACCAGGCTTCACCAGGTATTCGCGGCAAATTCCGTGAAATCTGTATTACCAAATTATTAACTCATTCAAAAACAACCCATTAACAAAACTCCGCGTACTTACACCCGTTCTTTGTTAACTTCATGTTTCCAATGTTAAGGAATTATTAACTCTCCCATCCGGCAAGGCTTACAGGGTTAG